>WFYB01000001.1 GCA_015490315.1 Sulfurovum sp.
TGATGTTGAGCATCGGTACAGGCATCGTCACCGCATTCGCACCGCCGAGATAGCGGTAGAGCGGCATCTTGAGTGACTGTGCCGCAGCACGTGCTACTGCCATAGAGACACCCAGTACCGCGTTGGCACCGAGATTGCCGTAGTTGTTTGTCCCATCGAGCTCTTTCATCGTCAGGTCGATCTCCGCCTGATTGAAGGGGCTCAGACCGATCAGTGCATCGTTGATAGGGCCGTTGACATTTTCGCACGCTTTGAGCACACCCTTGCCCATAAAGCGCTCACCGCCATCACGCAGCTCAAGCGCCTCACGCTTCCCTGTACTCGCACCGCTGGGCACGATCGCACTCGCCACAGTACCGTCGCTGAGGCTTACTGTCGCACGTACCGTCGGATTGCCCCGGCTGTCCATCACTTCACTTGCCGTCACATCATCGATAAATATCATTTTTTTCCTTTGTCTGGATTATAAATGCCATTATTTTATCGAAATTTACCCTATAGCTCAATAAAATAGAGCCTGCGCATGCGACTCAAATATGACATATCCTTTCATACGATACCTGCGACAATCACCTCTTTTTATATCGTTATTTAGGCAAATAGACTCTCAATAATCAAACACGTGTTCCAGCTTCATTGCCTTATCCGGCGGCAGGCAGTTACGGTATATCCCATAGTCTCCCTTGCGAAGTGTTTGTGCCAGTCTGCCGACACTGCTTTCAAAAAGACAGCGGTAGTAACCCGGCTGGCTCAAGATAGGACTTTCGAGCAGACAGTGCCTTGCCTCTATTTTCTTTTTATCATTGCTGACCACACTCAGAAGAATCGGTGTATCGGCACCGTTGCCTGCTATCTCATCGATATCGTACCCCGATTTTGCTACAGCAAGGATATGATCCTTGAACGGATCATATCTGGGTAGAAAACGTATCTCTTTTTGTGCACCTTTGTGCATCACGACACGGGTTTGCATAGAGGGTGCCTCATAGCCGATACCGGTAAAGAATCCGATGATCTTTGCATAGATATATTTGATACCGTATTCAACACTCAACGCAAATTTCCGTTCACACTTGCGGATAAAGTCCGGGCCGAAAAAATCATTTTGGGTGTAGATACCGATCAGTTTGCTTCCAAAATCAAATTGATACCACGGTTTTTTCTTGATAAAATCCACATACTCCTGCGCGACCTTGGCGCCATACGCCTGTTCGCTGGTACGCCCGTGAGTCTGTGTCAATGCAGCAAGACGTCCAACACTGTTACCATACAGCGATTTGATCGTATACTCTACGGTGGTACTTGCACCAATGACCATCACCATCACATGGTATCCGGTATTGAACGGGTAGTGATGTTTGACAGTCTGGTCATACATGGCCTTATACCCCTGCCAAAACTGTGCGATATGCCCAAAATATGGAAAGTCGTACGACGGGTGTGTTTTAAGAAACGCTGCATACTCTTCAGGACTGAAGACCAGAAACCACTCAGGATAGGTCAGATAGGTCTGATCGGCCGGACGCTTGTACTCCTCTGCCATATTTGCACCCACTGCAATGGAGAAGAGCAGCAGGGCTGCAACAATCCACCGTTTCATCTATGCTCCTTTTTGACAAACCCAAGCAGGATATTCTCACTTGGATCACCTTGCTGTCTCAGACGGTATCCCATGTCTTCAAATCCTTTTGATTCAATGTCCCGCACGATCTGCTCAATCGGTTCAAACTCCCGTATCTCATGCTTCTCTGCCTCCCAGGTTTCATTGGTCACAGCATTAAATACCGAATGGATCAGGGAGACGAAATCAAACATCGCGCTATCTTTGACATCATGCTCTCTAATGATGAAAATCCCTCCGGGCTTCAAAATGCGCCGGATCGCTTCGTGCACGCGCCCCCGCTCCTGCTTTGGCAGGTGGTGCAGTCCACCATATACGGTGACCACATCCATCTGTGCATCGCCTATCTTTTCAAGCATCGTAAGCAGTAATCCGTCACCGATGCGATACTCCGCATGCGCCTTTTTTGTTCCCACAACTCTAAAGATGGAGGAAAGCGCAATACCGGAACTTTCCCGATAGTGCCTGCTTGGCTTAACAGTATCGGTCGGTTCAAGCACCAGTATATCGTGTACGTTCCTGCCCTGAAGTATCTCTGTACTCTGTTCCAGCAGTACACGGTTTTGTGTCAACAGTTGCCGATACACGTTCCATAGGGTACGGGGAGAGCGCAGGCTCTTGATACCGAGTGCACAAGCATGCTGTATCTGAGTGTAGATCTCCTGCTCGCTCTGACACGACGCTCTGGCTTGACACACCTGGGCGAAGAGCTTTTTCTCATCGGTACGGAACACAAACCGCAAAAAGTCATACAGCCTGTCACGGTACCGCGCATCGACCAGTACATCATAGTGGTGACGTGCCGGCGGCAATGCCTCTGGATAGATATACTTTTCAAAGAGTGCATTTTTGAACTTATAGTGCGGATCGAGCTCTTTTTTGAGTGCTTCAAAACGCGTGAAATTCGGATATGCCGCACACAGCTGTGCTTTGGTGGCATGGGGCTGATAGGGCAGATAGTACGTACCTCCGCAGGCAATGGCAGCATCGATTGCTTTGCGTGTCCAGAGGGCAACCGCCTGACGCTCCTCATAGGAGGTGCCTTGATGGTAGTAGACCACAAAGGCAAGCACCTCATCTCTGCTCCATGAGAGCAGTGCCGTCTCATCGGCAATGGAGTGGCGGATGGAGATATTAATAATATTGGCGCCATAGGTTCTAAACACCTCTCCCGCCATCTGCACAAAACGCTCGGCATTGGCTACCGGGATGAAATACTCCTGCAGCACATAGGTCGAACGCTTTCGGCTCAGCGGTTCAAGCTCCGCCACATCGTAGCTTGCCTCGTAGTTGCGTGTATGTACCCGTTTTTTTGAAAAGATCAGCGGATCATAGAGGTACTCTCTGCGCCGCTTGCCAAAAGGTGTTTTGGCAATCGCCCACAGCGCATACTTCTCAAGCGCATAAAAACGCTTCTGTTTCTGTAGCGGCTCGGTATGTGTAGGGCTCTCATCTGTCTCTATCCAGGTAACCGCATTGACCCCGGTATAGTGTGGCGGATAGATATCGGCATTGTGAAACACCGCCTTGGGTTTGCCTGTGATCTCTTCGAGTCTGCCGATATACTCAGAGAGCGGCATCTTCTCACTGTGCTGCATCACATTGGTATTGTCTGTCAGCTTCAGCGTAGCCTCAGTGATGATACCTATGGCACCATACCCGCCCACAAGCATGGAAAATGCCTCAGCATTCTCTTCCGGGCTTGCGTACTTTACATTGCCAAACGCATCTACATACTGTAAACCAAGCAGCGAGATCGCCAAAGGTCCCGCACCCACATATCTGCCGTGCACGTTAACACTGATACTGCCGCCTACAGTAAAGTTGGCATAGGTTTGCATGACCATTACTGCCAGACCATATGGGTCAATGTAGCTTTGCAGTGCCTTCCATGTTATGCCTGCCTGTACAGTGATTGTCTTCTCTGCAGGGTCAAACTGTACTACTTCGTTCATATTGCGCAGGTCTATATGGACTGTCTCATCATGGGCAGTCTGTTTCCCCATACTGTAATGCCCGCCTCCGATGGAGATGGCATCATAATGCTTTACGGCCTCACATACCTCTGCTGTACTTTTAGGATAGAGTATACCCTTTACCTCTACAGGATTGAGCCCTGTGACATCATTGATAATATTGTGCATCTGCATGATAGATCCTTTCTGTGTGGATAGTGTGATGATAACAAAACAAAACTTAAAGTATAAAGTGACACTTTACACTTTTTAATTATTCTTGGCAAGCTCTATTGCCAACTTCTTCGCCCCCTTGAAATCCGCCTTACCCGTACCAAGCACCGGAATCTCATCGACCTTGTAGGCTTTGGAAGGGACAAAAAGCGGATTGAGATCGAGGGTGCCTATCTGTGCCATCACCTCCTCTATCGCGCGTTCTCCTTCAAAGAGCAGGACTACCGCTTCTCCCTTCTTTTCGTCAGGGATGGCGGTCACGGCGATCTTCTCATCCTCTGAGAGTATCCCTCCGATCGCCTCTTCGACCAGCCCCAGACTCACCATCTCGCCGCCGATCTTGGCAAAGCGGCTATAGCGGTCGACGATGGTCAGGAAACCATCCTCATCCAACCGTCCTTTGTCGCCCGTCACATACCAGCGGATGCCGTCGATCTCTTTGATGACCGAAGCGGTCTTTTTGGGGTCCTTGAGGTAGCCCTTCATGATCTGGGTACCGCCGATGAGGATCATCCCCTCCTCTCCGGTAGCAAGTCTCTCGAAACTCTCAGGATCGACGATGCGGAAACTGCTTCCGGGTACGGGCAGTCCTACGGTGCCGGGCTTGTGCCCGACCTGCGGTTTCCAGCTGTCTGGCAGCAGGACATCGGGCAGATTGACCGAAGCGACCGGGGTGGTCTCTGTCGCGCCGTACCCTTCATAGATCTCATGCCCAAACTTCTCTTTGAATGCTTTGCGTATCTCTTCGGGCAGTTTCTCTGCACCGGCAACCACCATACGCAGATGCTGAAACATCAGCGGATGGAGCTTGCGGTTCCGGGTGTAAAGCCGCAGGAAGGTCGCCGTAGCAAAGAGCATCGTCGCCTCATACTTCGCAGCAATCTTGCCGATCCCAAAGCCGTCCGTGGGGTCAGGATGGCAGACCACAGGAACCCCCTCTATCAGTGGCAGCAGTGTGGTCACCGTCAAGCCAAAAGAGTGAAAGATCGGCAGGGTGCCGAGCATCACATCCTCATCTTTGGGGTTGAGCACGGTAGCGATCTGCTTGATATTGCCCATAATATTTCTGTGGGTCAGCTCGATCCCCTTGGGTGTGCCTTCGCTACCGCTTGAGAAGAGGATCGCTGCACTTTGGGTATTGTCTGTGCTTTTAATGAAGCAGCACTTCAGCAGCCACGCCGGCAGCAGCTTGACCATCAGCAACATAAGAACAGGAGCGACGCTTCCCATCTGCGCCTTGAGATCCTCCAGATAGAGCACCTCCACCTGCTCAAGCAGCTCCGTCAGGTCAAATCCCTTTGCCTTGAGCTTGGTGACAAACTGACGGGAGGCGACAATGGTTTCTATATCGGCGATCTTGATCGCATGCTGCAAGCTTGACATACCGCTGGAGTAGTTGAGATTGACGATCGTTTTGCCAAGACTCAGCAGCGCCATATTGCCCATAGAGCCGCCTACAGATGTGGGCAGAAGTACCCCGACATTCTGGGTATGCCCAAGCTTGCTGCGCAGCAGCTTTGCAATCATCAACACCCCCGCCCCAAAACGTGCCCGGCTCACCTCAACACCGGTAGAGTCTGCCATACACAATGCGCCACTGCGCTCTTTGAGCGTATCGACCCATGCGCTTTGCAAAGAGGGGAGCGTCTGGGCATAGTGCTGCCAGCTTCGCACAGAGAGATCAAAGACCGCTTTTTTGACCTCCGGTGCCTTGCTGTGTATATCCATCGCTTTGCCAAATGTCACAGAGATATTCCGGCTCTTTTTGCGCTTCATCTTTTGGGAGGCGTGAGAGAAGTTGTCCTCCCACAGACCGCGCAGATAAAAAGGCACGATCACCGCCTCTTCACTCACCTCCGCACAAGCCACCTCGAAGCCACGCTGAAAGGCACCCAAATGTCCGTTTCGAGAGAGGTGTCCCTCGGGGAAAAGAGCTACCGTATCACCGTTGTTCAGCGCTTCACTTACCTTGGCAAGCGCGCTCTTGCTGCCTCTGCTTGAGATCGGAATCACTCCGAAAAAGTCCAAAAAGGGCTTAAGATACCACTTCTCATAGTAGCTGCGCTCCATCACAAAACGTATCTGTTTGGGGTATGCCATCTGCAAGATCGCCCAATCCAAAAAAGAGATATGGTTGCCAAGCAGCAGCACACCCTTTTGGGTATCGATATGCTGCAATCCCTCGACATCAAGTCTGTAGCGCACCCCGATAATCATCCGTACCAGATAACGCACCAGTGACTGTGGGAGTTTGATAAAGGTATAGCCCATCCCGACAAAAGCGACTGTGGCGATCAGATAAAAGAGACTCTCACTGCTCCACCCCAGCAGGGCAAAGAGTGCTGTCAGGATCAAAAAGAAGAACATACTAAGGTTCTGCATAAAGTTGTTGCCTGCCAAGACCTTGCCCAGGTGCTCCATAGGTGCAGCAAACTGGATAAGGGCATTGAGCGGTACGATAAAAAGCCCGGCAAAGAATCCAAAGGCAAAGAGATCGATCCCCAGCGCGACAAGACTCTCTAAAGAAGGCAGCCAGTAAAGTGTCAGTGCCACACCCAACGCTCCTATAGGGATGATCCCCGTTTCGATATAGTTTCTACTCACACGTCCCGCAAAGACCGATCCTACGATCATCCCCACACCCGAGAGTGCGAGCAAGCCCTGTGCGACAACCGTGTTGGTGATCCCCAGATGTGTCTTGAGATACTCCCCAAAGATCGCAACAACCACCTGTGAGATACCCCAAAGCAGGCTCAACCCGATAATGCTTAGCCAGATCGCCTCAGCGCTTTTGATCACTTTGATATTCTCTTTGAGGTAGCTCAGATTGGCATAGGACCTGCCCTCAAACGCCATACGCTCTTTTGCCTCCTGCTGCCCAAACACTTTTGCCAGCTTTTTGGCAAACAGATACTCTATCACACTGGCAAAGACCAGCAGAAAGCCAAGCGGCGCGATGTAGTGCAATATCTCCGAGGGCTCGATACTTCGATCCTGAAGCAGTGCTTCAAAAAAGAGTGAGTATAGCACTGCCCCTGCAAGGATAGAGACGATCGTAACTGCCTGTACGACAGCGTTTGCCTGTGCGAGATAGGCATTGCCCGTCATCTCTTTGATCAGCCCATACTTTGCCGGGGAATAGATCGCACTTTGTGCTGCCAGTACAAGCGTCAGCCCAAATGCCACCCAAAACCATCCCATATAGTAGCTAAGCGTAATCAGCAGTGTGATCCCCACAGCAGCCAGCGATGCACGCTCTATCACTTTGGTTTTGGGGTACTTGTCCGAGATAAACCCCGCAGGAGAGAAGAGGAAAATAAACGGCAGGAGAATCAAGGCATTGACAAGAGCAGTCAGCACGATCAGTTCGCTGCCCTCATAGGCTTTGAAGATCGTGTTTTGCAAAATGATCTTGTGTCCCAGATCGGTCATAGCATTGAGAAAGATAATGACAATGTAGGGTGTAAAACCACTGATTTTAAAGAGTCTATTCATGACTGCCCCTTTGATGTCTTATTCTTCTGTATCTTCTCGCGGTGTGCCTGCACCGTGTGCATATTGAAGATATAGGGTTTGAGAGTCAGGATCAGATCGAAAAGCAGTTCATAGCGCGCATCATGTGCACTGCTCTCATCTTCGAGCAGACGGCTTCCGGTCTTGTTCTCCTGCTGGGCAAGCGTTTTAGCAGACCCGACATAGGCTTCAAGCAGTCCAAAATCAAGTCCCAGCCTCTGGGCTCTTTGAAGAATCCCCGCGATCTCCACCTCCTTTTGGCTGTACCCTTCCGCACGCTCAAAGAGATAGCCCGCTGCTTCATAGCGCTGCAGTGTCTCCTCATCGAGCTCCGTAAGTGCCAAAAAAGTCTCCCTGTCATACCACTGCTGCTCTCTGCCGCCGCTGATCATCTCCAGTGAACGGACCATCGCCTCGAAACTGCCGTCAAAATCAAAACGGTTGTTCTCAAAGATCTTTTTGATCTCGGCGATAGAGTAGTTGAAGTTGTGCTGAAGGTATTTGATAAAGCGCAGTATCTCTACAGAGCGTTCATCATAGAGGTGAACATTGGGTTTGGGTTTAGAGGGTTCGGGAAGCAGCCCCTCCTTGACGTAGTAGAGTATGGTCGATTTGCTCTCACCGCTTTGGGCGATCAGCTCTTTCATTTTCAGTGCCATCAGAACTCCTTTTGGTATCTCTGATGACAGTATAGGATTTTTAACCTTAAAGTGTTAAGTGATGCTTTACACTTTATAAAGCTCCTTCGAATTACTCGCCGCTCTCCTGAATCTCTTTCTCATCCATAGCAAGCCCTTCGCCAAAGCCGAGTGCCTCTT
Organism: Sulfurovum sp.; assembly: GCA_015490315.1. Classification (GTDB taxonomy): domain Bacteria; phylum Campylobacterota; class Campylobacteria; order Campylobacterales; family Sulfurovaceae; genus Sulfurovum. Next base: position 8,142 of record WFYB01000001.1, read on the forward strand.
TGACTTTCGCTTCGATCTCTTCTCGCAGTGCATCGTTCTCTTTGAGGGTGAGCTTGGCATTCTCTTTGCCCTGTCCGAGTTTCTCTGCACCATAGCTGAACCATGCGCCGGACTTGTCGATGATATCCATCTTGATACCATAGTCGATCAGCTCACCGATATAGCTGATCCCCTCACCGAACATGATGTCAAACTCTGCCTGCCTGAACGGCGGTGCGACTTTGTTTTTGACCACTTTGGCTTTAACGCGGTTACCGATCTGGTTCTCACCCTGCTTGAGTGTCGCGATACGGCGCACATCGATACGTACCGAACAGTAGAACTTCAGCGCATTCCCCCCTGTCGTTGTCTCCGGAGAGCCATAGCCCATTGTCCCGATCTTCATACGGATCTGATTGATGAAGATCACGGTAGTATTGGTCTTATGCAGTACGGCGGTAAGCTTACGAAGTGCCTGCGACATCAAACGTGCCTGCAGTCCGACATGGGTATCACCCATATCGCCCTCTATCTCACTCTTGGGTGTCAGGGCTGCCACAGAGTCAACAACGATCAGATCAACTGCGCCCGAGCGTGCCAGTGTCTCGAGTACATCGAGTGCCTGCTCACCAAAATCGGGCTGCGATACCAGCAGATTGTCAGTATCGACCCCGAGATTTTTCGCATAGACCACATCAAGTGCATGCTCCGCATCGATAAAAGCACAGACCATCCCCTGCTTCTGTGCCGAAGCGATCGTTTGCAAAGAGAGTGTCGTTTTCCCCGAAGACTCCGGTCCGTAGATCTCCACGATACGCCCCTGCGGGATACCGCCGATACCCAGTGCCATATCAAGCCCGAGCGATCCCGTAGAGATAGACTCTATAGGCTCGAACTCTTTGTCGCCAAGTCGCATCAGCGTACCCTTGCCGAATGTCTTGTCGATCTGCTTGATAGCCATATCCAGCGCTTTCTGTTTTTGTGCATCCATTGCCATAGTCATCCTTCATCCTTTAATCTAATGAATTTTATCTAAATATTGATTATTTAGTCATAGTGCCATTATAGATGAGATGGAGGATAGGGGTTGAAAATATGTCAAATTGTCATATTTTCACACTTTAAAACAAACGCCAATTCAACTTTGACTATTGTCTTTCATTTGTACATCTGGCATATGCTCTTCAAGAAACTTGATACCCAAACGTTGCATCAGTTCAAACAGCGGTATAAACTCACGACCATATTCGCTCAAAGAATATTCTACCGTTGGCGGTACCGTAGGATATACTGTACGTTCAATAAGACCATTTTTCTCAAGATCTCTTAACTGTCTTGCTAACATTCTTGGTGTGATATTGGGGATGTTTTTTTGCAAAAAAGAGTAACGCTTTGTACCCTCAATGAGATAGTACATGATCACCCCTTTCCATTTGCCGCCTATCAGATCAAAGACAGCTTCTATAGGGCACCCGGGATGGATATCGTATGCCTTATGTTTCACGATTCTCCTTTGTTTTAATGGCAAACAACAGCAAAAGCCCGCCCAAAATCGCAATATTTTTCTTCCAAATTGACAGCAGCACATATGCGTTCATGCCGAACTTTGTAGGTGCTGCTGCTGTATTGCCGATGAGAAATAGTATAAGACCCATAATAGCCAACTTAGGCTTATAATTTATAACCACCATCAGGCATAGCGTCATCTCCAAAAGTGCTCCTGATGCAATCATCCATAGAGGTATACCTGTATACACTTTTTGTTCTAAGAGAAGATGAGTCAATTTGTAAAAAGCAGAGATAAAAAAGGGAGAGACGATCAAAACCTCAGCTACTCTTATAATACGTCTGTAAGCTGTCATATCGTCCCCTCAAAGACTTTTTTCGCCTCCCCAATCAAAATAGCCTGAAACGTCTCATCAAAAATAACTTGCAGTTCTCCACCCGGCATATGTACGGTGATATGGCTATCGCACATCCCTTTTTTAAACGCTACCGAAGCAGCAGCAATACTGCTGCTTCCAGAAGCAAGCGTATATCCTGAGCCTCTTTCCCAAATAATGATCTCAATATTCTTTCGATCAATCACTTTTAAAAACTGCACATTGGTACCGTGCTCAAAATCTGAATGATTTTCTATTTGTGCACCGATCTGCTTGCAAAGTGCATCATCTTGAAGGTCGTCAAATATTACACAGTGTGGATTGCCAACATCAACCCCTGTATATGTTATCTGCATACCACCTACCGTCACTGTTTTGTCACTTCCTTTAAATCTCACCTGTCCCCACTCCATAACAATATTGCCATTGTTCATAAAGTACCCTTTTACAATACGTGTATCGGAGGATTTAAGTGAAAAAAAGTTTTTTTGAAAAAAGTTTTGATCTTTTAAATACTGGGCAAATATTCTCAATCCATTGCCGCTTATCTCGGCGATGCTGCCATCTGCATTATATATTCTTACTTCCGGTACATCGGCTGTTTTATCCAAAGGACCATACAATACACCATCTGCGCCTACCCCATAATGTCTATTGCATATTTTTTGTACTTGTTGTTTGAGTAATACCGGATACTCACTCGGATCAATCACCACATAATCATTTCCCAATGCTTGGTATTTATAAAAGTGCATCTTTTTCCTTTTTAAGCTCTGGTAATACCAACTGCCCTATCTCTTCGAGCACCTCTTCAACAGGTCGGCTCCCGTATTTGAAATTTAATATGACATGGTTTACCCCTATCTCTTGCAAAGACAATAAATGCTTTATAAGATGCTCCCTCCCGAGCCTGTAGCCAAGATGTATGGGAGTGGGAAGTCTGTTTGGTTTTTTATCAAGATCTATGTAGAGCGATTGGGCAAATGGTTTTCTCTTGATGCCCTTTTTTAACAATGCCTCTTCCCAGTTCTTGATGCGTTTTTGTTGATAGGATACAGCCTGAGGATAGTAGAGCCACCCGTCACCATTTTCGGCTATCCACTCTATGCTTTGCTGAGAGTGTCCAGTCACCAGCATCGGTACCTGACCATACTTGGACTTTGGCAAAAGATCGCCATACCGGATCATTCCCAACTTTGATCTAATAACGGCAAAATCCTCTGTCTGAATTTTCCTTGTGTAGTGCA
>WFYB01000002.1 GCA_015490315.1 Sulfurovum sp.
ATCACAAAGCCGTCGCTCTCCACCTCGACATCCTCTACGCTCTCACAGCGGATATCCTCTACCTCGCTCATAGGTGAACCTTCTTTGAGGATCGTGTGTACTTTGGGGAGATCCTCCTCTTCCTCTGTGATCCAGACGACCACCTCTACGCTTCCGTCATCGAGATTGCGTACATAGCCTTGAAATCCGGCTCGCATCATCGCCTGTGAGACAAACTTGCGGTAAAAGACATGCTGAACACGCCCTGTTACGATACATCGCAGCCACTCCATCGTCACTTACCTCCACACTCTTTTTTCAGGTTTTCAAGGAACTCGATGATACGCTCTTGGAAAATACGTTCATCCTCATCCTCATCATCGATGCACTCATGCAGTTTCTTAAGTAGTTCGATATCGATTTTATCCGCAAAACGTTTGACAGAACGGGTCTCTTTGGCGACTTGAAGGATCAGGTGCTCATAGTCCAAACCGTTGTCCGTGACGATCTTCTTGTGGTACTCTGTGACCGTATCGATGAGCACTTCAGCTCTCTCGGGATCATCCTTGTAGATCTCAAAAGCGATCTCTTTGAGCTTCTGTTTTTCACACTCATCCATCTCGCCGTCACTTGAAACCATCAGCGTCAAGATCTTGGCACGATACTCCAGTGAACTGTGATGATATACAAGAAATTCACGAAACATTCGTTTGATAAGACGTTTTAGATTGATAGCCATACTATTGTCACCCTTTCTTAACACCGTTTTAACAAAAGTATACTATAGTTTTGCTATCTAACGAAAGTATTGGGATATCCTATGGAAAAAATAGATCTGTTGATCATCCTCACCACGGCATTTTTGGGGAGTGTCGGACACTGTATCGGGATGTGCGGCGGTATCGTCGTCGCCTACTCCTCGAGCAAAATAAAACCCGAAAGCTCCTATCTTCAGCAGACCGTATCACATCTGGCATATAATTTCGGACGTGTGACCACCTATACCATCCTCGGTGCATTCTTTGGACTGCTGGGAAAGGTGATCGCTTTTACCCCCACGACCAAAGGGGTGCTTTTTCTACTGACAGGTATCTTGATGGTACTTGCGGGTCTCTCACTGCTTGGCAATCTCAAGTTTCTCAACTCCGCAGAGTGGTCGGTCTCCAAATACCCCTGGTATCAAAAAAGCTTCAAGAAACTGCTTGGTAGCAACAGCTACAGCTCCTTTTTCCTGCTGGGTATGCTCAACGGGATCATCCCGTGTGGACTGGTCTACTCCTTTGCGATTATCGCCGCAAGTACCGCTTCACCCTTTTGGGGTGCAGTGGTGATGGCGACCTTCGGACTGGCGACGATCCCCGCACTCTTTTTTCTGGGTACCGTGACCAAGTTCCTTCAGCGCGGCGAACTGCGTGACATTATGATGAAGATGGCAGCCCTGCTGGTGGTATTTTACGGTCTTTTTGTGCTTTATAAAGGCTATAACTTCGTTGCGCACCCCAAAGAGATGGAACAGATGATGGATAAAATGCGGATCAACAAACTCCACGACGGAAAATGCGGCGCGGGTATGAAATGCGCACCGGGCAAGTGTGGTTAATATAGAGCGGTTAATGCTTCATTGATACTTTTGGTTTATCATAGGGATAGCGAGATCAAATCACAAGGAAAAAGCATGTCAAAAGTTGTAAAAGTAATAGAAGTCCTGGCACAGTCAGAGAAGTCCTGGGAAGATGCAGCCGCTTCTGCGGTCAAAGCCGCGAGCAAAAGTATCGACAATATCAAGTCTATTCATATCGTCAATATGAATGCCAAGGTCGAGAAAGGCAAGATTACAAAATACAGGATCAATGCCAAAATATCGTTCCAGATCAAATAGTACTTCTCTACTATAATCTCCTTGAATACACTTTCGGGCGCCAAGCGCCCGTATCACATCACATCTTCGCTATAATAGCGCTATGAACAAAACCAAACAATATGCCTACGACCACCACCCTATACCTTTTGATTTCAAACAAACTGTTGAACGTTTTTTTGTCGAGGAGATACCGCTGTATCACTTCACAGGCAGCGGAAACTACCTGATCCTCAAGATCAAAAAGACCGATATGAGCACATGGAAACTCCTGACTGTACTTGCCAAAGCAGGCGGCTTGCAGGAGCGGGATATAGGCTATGCAGGTCTCAAAGACAAAAGTGCGACAACAATTCAGTATATCTCGGTACCCAAACATGCCCAAAGAGAACTCGAGAAAAACCTCAGTACAGAACGCATAGAGATACTGGAGCGCACCTACAACAAAGCACCGATCAAGATCGGACACCTCAAAGGCAACCGTTTTGTGATCGACCTGCACAAGATAGAAGCAAGCGATGCGAAATTCTTCAACACCACCGCCAAAATGATGCAGAGCAAAGGGATACCCAACTACTTCGGATACCAGCGTTTTGGGGAAGATGCGATGAGCTACCTGCAGGGTAAAGAGATCGCCCATTCAGGCAAGCGCCTCAAAGGCAGCCGTGAGAAACTGATGGTAAGTGCCTATCAGAGCCACCTCTTCAACAACTGGCTCTCACAGAGAGTCAGCCTCTCCAAGGTCATAGAGCATGAGACACCCAAAGCTGCCGCAAAAACGCTTGACTATCCTCTCGAACTGGTAGAAGAGCTTGCCAAACAGCCACAGCTCTTCAAACTCTTTTTAGGAGATGTGATCATGCCCTATCCGCATGGCAAAGCAGCCTTTGTCCGAGATATGCAGCAGAGTGCCCCGCTGTTTGGGCAAAAAAAGATTGCGCCCACAGGGCTGCTCTGCGGTGCCCATGCCCTGCGGGCAAAGAACGATGCCTACCATCTTGAAGAGCCGTTTGACGATACCGAGCTAAGCTCACTCAAGGGAGACAGGCGCTTTGCATGGATATGGCCCAAAGAGGTCGAGACCGAGTACCGTCAGGATACCAAATCGCTCAAAGTCTCCTTTACACTTCCCAAAGGCTCTTATGCCACAAGCTTTCTCGAAGAGATCGGAAAGTTTTCCTTAAAAGAAAAAATGGAAAAGAGATAGTTATTTCTCCTTCTCCTTATCTTTTCTAGGGATAAATTTACCACACCCCTTTTCTGGCGTTCCTCCAAAGCTTTTGACCTCTCTTGCCGTACCGTTCTCCCAGATTACCGTACGTTGACAATTTGGCGATTCGACACACTCTTCGTTTTTACACCCTACATCTTCGGGTACTGCCATTTTGATCTCCTTATAAAAATAATTACAGTATCAAATAATACACAAATAACTTTCAAGCAATATTAGAGCTGTAGACTATTTTCTCGATTTTCTTTTCGAAGATTTCTTGCTACCTGATGTTGCTTTGGTCTCATCTATACGCTTCCATGCATCACGTTTTGTGGTTTTTCGCTTTTTGCCTCGAAGCTGTCCTGCTTTGTTGGCGCCCGCCTTGGACTTGGGTCTCCTTGGGGTGCTATGGTTTTTGGGCAGGAGTCTGCCTCTGGCTTTGATCTCTTTGGGGGCGAAATCGGGCAGGATCACCTCCTCGATCCTGTTGCCGAGCAGTTTGTGCAGATCATTGAGCTGCTCGATCTCATCGGGACTTACCAGAGTGATCGCCACTCCCTCTCTACCTGCCCTTCCTGTACGTCCTACCCGGTGGATGAAGTCATGTTTGACATGGGGGATATCATAGTTTATCACCACATCAAGCTCAGGGATATCCAGCCCTCTTGCTGCTATGTCTGTGGCTACGAGTATCTGTATCTCACCTTCCCGAAAGGCGTGCAGCGATTTTTTACGCTCCTGATGCATACGCTCTCCATGAAGGATACCTACTTTGTAGCCCCACTCTCTCAGACTCTCTGCTACACCGTCAGCGAGCTCTTTTTTGCGGACAAAGACCAGAACACGCCCGTAATTGTTCGCTGAGATCAGCCAGCTGAGTAGTGCATCTTTTCTGCTGCGCAGCACCGGATAGAGTCTCTGAGTGATCGTATCGGCGATCTTTCCCGGAGGATCGAGCTCTACCTGGCGAAGCGGTTTGATATAGGCTTTGGCGAACTTGACCACACGGGGCGTGATGGTCGCTGAGACGATAATCTTCTGTGCTCTCTCTGTCATACGTGCCAGGATCTTCTCGATATAGGATACGAACCCCATATCGAACATCATATCCGCTTCATCAACAACAAAGTGCTTGATCGTTCTGATATCAATATGTCTTGCCTCTATATGCTCGAGGGCTCTCTGAGGTGTAGCGATCACCAGGTCGACACCCCGCTCAAGCCTGCGTGTCTCATCACTGCGTTTGCCGCCACCTTGAAGCAGTACGGTACGCAAACCCAAAGCCTCTGCAAAAGGTTTGCTCACCTCATAGATCTGCTGGGCAAGCTCTTTGGTGGGAGAGAGTATAAAGAGTCTGGGGTAGTGGTGGACGATCTTGGATGCATCAGGATTGATCTGCATCAGTGTCGGCAACAGATAGGCAAGTGTCTTGCCGCTGCCAGTCTGTGCAGATGCCGTTGCGCTCTCACCTTTTCGCAGGATCGGTATCAGCTTTGCCTGGATCGGTGTGGGCTGTTTGTACCCCTGCTTGGCAAGCAGTTCAAGCAACACATCATTGAGTCCCAGCGAAGCAAAAGCCTCTACCTTATGCCTATTTTCCACACTACCCCTTTTCGATTTTACGATTGCTGCTATTTTAGCCAAAAGCGTACCCGGATGCAATAGCTGTACTGGATGCATCATGAATAATTTTCAGTTAATTATGTCATAATATTTTTATATCAATCAAAAGGAAAATCATGCCGTTAGTCAATTTAACAGAAAAAAACTTTGAAGAGGAAGTGAGCAAATACGATATTGCAGTACTGGATTTTTGGGCACCGTGGTGCGGGCCGTGCCGTTCATTTGCCCCTATCTTTGAAAAAGTGGCCGGGGAATATCCCGACATTCTTTTTGGCAAAGTCAATACAGAAGAGGAGCAGGGTCTTACAGGCTATTTTCAGATCAGCTCTATCCCTACTGTGATCATCCTGCGAGAAAATATCGGCGTATTCCAGCAGCCCGGTATGCTGCCCGAAGAAACCCTCAAGGAGATCATCGAGAAGGTCAAAGATCTCGATATGGAGATGGTACGTCAGGAAGTCGCCAAACAGCAGGCAGAGCCGCAGAATGCCCAGTAGCGTTCCTGTCTCTTACGTCAATTACTATAGATTAATAGAACCCTCTGAATAACCATGCACAGAGGTTTCACGCGATGGCGACAAAGGAGCACTTAACCCATGAAATGGGCGCTTGCGTTTGCGACTGCAGGAGCTATCGCGTGAAACCGACAGTTTTTCAATGATCTCAATCTAGATTCAAATCACTGTTTTGGCGTCTGCGCTGCAGACGCATCTTGAGTTTGGCAAGTTCGCGCATATCGACATGCGCGTCACTCTCATCCACGATCTCCACACCCAGGATCGTCTCGACACAATCCTCAAGTGTGACTATCCCCTCGACCTGATCATACTTATCAAGGACAAGGAACATATGCTCTTTCTTTTCGATAAAGAGATCCAGTGCCCATGAGACCGGCACCTGCTCATTGATACGGTAGATATCCTTTTCGATATCCTTGATCAATTTGCTGTCATCTTCGAGTGCCTGCTTAAAAAGCTGCTTGGTCAGGATCATCCCGGTGACGTTATCGATCGTTCCCTCATAGACAGGGATACGGGAGTATTTGAAAATATCTGGTTCATTCTTGATGACATCCTGGATCGTACGGTTATGCTCCAATGCAAAGACGACACTGCGCGGCGTGAGGATATCATGCACCTTGATATCGTCCAGTTTCAAGATATTTTCGATTATATCTGACTCCTGCTCATCCAGCACCCCTTCATCTTCACTCAGCAATGCACTCTCAAGAAGCTCTTCTTTGGTTAGGCTATGTCCTTCATCACCTTTTTTGATACGATTTGTCACAAAAAGCGTCAGCAGAATAATCGGATAGGTGATCCAAATAAAAAATCGGATCATATATGCCGCGATGGGTGCAAGCTGTTTCCAGTAGGTCGCACCTATCGTCTTAGGGATGATCTCTCCAAAAAAGAGAATCGCAAAGGTCAAAACTGCCGAAACCCAAAAGAGTGCTCCCGAACCAAATACTCTCTCTGCCTGCGCACCAACCGCTGCCGCACCAACAGTGTTGGCAACAGTATTGAGTATCAGGATCGAAGCGATCGACTTGTTAATATTTTGCTTATGCTGTCTCAACAACGCACCGGCTTTTGGTTTCTCTTTTTCGAGTACAGAGATGAACGGCATCGTCACCGAGAGCAATACCGATTCAAGTACTGAACAGACAAAGGAGACGATGACCGCCCCCATAAAATATATCACCAATAAGTCCATAATCTTATATCATCCTTTTTTATAATAGTATGATGGTCGCGAGACCCAAAAATGCAAAAAATCCTACGATATCTGTCACAGTAGTCAAGATCACTGTACTCCCTATTGCAGGGTCAATACCGAATTTTTTCAATGCTAATGGAATCACCGATCCAAAAAAACCTGCACTGAGCAGATTGATGATCATCGCCAGTGCGATTACAACACCCAACATCCCTTTGCCAAACCATATCGATGCAATAACGCCTATGATTATAGCAAAAAGCATCCCATTTGCAAGTGAGAGGATCACCTCTTTCTTGATCGTCCTAAAAGCATCATGCTTTGCGATCTCCCCGAGTGCAAGTTGTCTTACAACGACAGTCAGTGACTGTGTGCCGGCATTGCCTCCCATGGAGGCGACGATAGGCATCAGTACAGCCAACGCAACATAGCTCTGCAGGGTACTCTCAAAGAGCCCGATCACCAAAGAGGCAGCGATCGCTGTGAGCAAGTTGATCCCCAGCCAAATCGCACGTGCCTTTCCCGCCTTGATCAGGTCATCATCCTCTTCTGCCTCGTCACTGACTCCAGCCAGATGGTACATCTGATCGGTTGCCTGCTCGCTAATAATATCGTAGATATCATCCGAAGTGATACGCCCCAGCAGCACACCCTGCTCATTGACCACAGGGATCGAAGAGAGATCATACTCCTGAAACTTTTTGACCACATCTTCTATAGGCTCATGGTCATAGGCTACGATCGGCTTGTACGCCTCTTCATCCTGCGCAATATTCTCTCCTACTGTCTTGTCAAAATCAAATGTGAGCAAGCTGTCGAGCCCTACTCCGTATTTCAAATGATTCTGATCATCGACGACAAAAAGATAGTTGACATTCTCAAGTTCACCTGCACGACGCAATTTGGCAAACTCTTCGATGACATCCCTTACCTTTTGGTTGAGTTTGGCGGTATAGACCTCCACCTGCATGTAGGCACCCGCCTCATCTTCCTCATACTGACGAAGCTGCTTGATATCCTCTTGATCCTCTTTGTCCAGCTTCTCGAAAACTTCTTGTGCGATATGCTCATCGAGCTCTTCAAGCTCTTCGATGAACTCTTTTTGATCATCTGACTCAAGCTCTGCGACAGACTCGGCAAGTTCTTCGGGTGTAAATGATTCAATGATATCGTCAAAATAACGATCCGGCAGTTCCAACGCTACATCGGCGATAAGGTCTTTTGGGATCGACTTGACCGCTTCATGAAAGCTCTTGTCATCCAGATCCTTCAGAATATTTGCGATCTCTGAGGGATGCAGTTCATCATGTGGGCGTGACTGGATATACTCATTTAACTTATCCATGGTATCCCCCTTGATAAAAATTTTCGGAATTATACTAGATTTTAGAAGAGAATGAAAGAAAAAATTATAATTCTCATAAAAAAAGAGAAAAAATCTCTTTTTTTACACAAACAAACTACTGTTGCTGATCGGGAAGATCACACTTTTTGGTGATCAGACAAAGCGGACAGAAGTTCGCCAATCCTGCAATAAGCGGAATAATCCCCAGATAAAACCACTTGATCCCCGTCACCACACCCGCACCGATCAAAGCGATACCGATCACGATCCTAAAGACTCTACAGAAACTTCTGATTTTGTTATAATTGACTGCCATGATGTAACTCCATTGTGTTAACTGTTTTTGATATTGTAGTATAAATTACTTAGGATAGAATAAGAGTAAAAAACTCCTAATTTCCTTTTCCTTTAAATCATCTCCGATCAAAGATTTTTCTGCAATGGTAACTATATAGACTCCAAAAACAAAATTTAATCCATATCACTGAACAAATGCTGCTCAGACTACTCCCAAAACGGCAGCAGGTAGGTAACCTGTTCTTCTGTCAGTACAGATGTCGTATCGGCAATACATTTCAGGTGTACTTTCGTCGCTTCGATTTTGAGCTTTGCGATCTTCTCAAGCAGCGGTGTGACACGCTTTGGGTCTTCCCTATCGATCATCGCTTCGGCAACCTCATCTTCAAGCGGCTTGAGCTTCGCTTTGATCTGCTTGACCGCACTGAGTGTCTCCCTACGGATGATAAGCAGTTTTTTCTTCTGTTCCGCTGTCAGTCCAAGCTCACCTTTATCCCAGTGCTTGATAAGCAGCTTGGTCAGGTGCGGCAAATTTTCACTGTTGATAAGAAACGGCGAATCGGTCAGCGCACGGATTTTGTCATTTGCCTGAACCTCTTTGATCATGGCTACAAAATCTTTGTGCGGATAGGTTGCAATCAGATACGCTGCGATCGCTTCAAGCTCGGCTTTGGTAACATTGCCTTTTTGCGACGGCATCACACCGAACTTGGCTACTTTGTTGGATTCGCACACCGATTTGGAGACATCGGGATCGAGCACATAGTCAACGA
>WFYB01000003.1 GCA_015490315.1 Sulfurovum sp.
AAACACTTCACATTTTCTTCACAAATCATAGTATAATGAACTTTATAAACTTTATTACAAATTAGAAGGAATCTATATGAAACAAATCATTTTCCCGCTGGCACTGCTGCTGGCTCTTACTGCCTGCCAATCCAAAGAGGATCAAAAAAAGCATGATGCCATGGTCGCACAACAGGCGAAAGCCGAGCTCCTCGCTGAACTAAAAGCCAAAGAGGAAGCCCGAAAAAAAGCTGCTCTTCAGGCAGAGCGCAACGCATCCAAACTCGAAAAAGTGGGTATCCATGTCGAGGGGAGCAAAATCATCATTGATACAAACAAAACCAAAACCTTTTTCAAAAAGATGACACAAAAACTTGAAAAAAAGATGCAAAAGATCCAGAAGGATCTGCAAAAAGGGAGACTCGAAGAGAATCAAACCGGTATCAATATCGATGAGAATAAAATCAATATCGATCTAAATAGAACCAAAGGATTTCTTGAAAGCTGGGGCAAAAAGATGCAAGAGATCGTCAAAGACCTCGATGAAGTGAGCAAAAAGATCGAACCTGCAGTTACACCGGAGAGATCAGATCACTCCAAACTGCCGCCACAGTAAATAAATATCATCTCTGTCTCATGTAAAAATGTATAAAAGGGGGAAGCCAGAGGCGTATGCCTCTGGGAAAGTCATCAACACAATGTTGATTATTTTGCCAATGCTGCTTTGGATGCTTCAGCAATTTTAGCGAATGATTCGGGAGCATTCATCGCCATATCTGCAAGGATCTTTCTGTCAAGCTCAATATTTGCAAGCTTCAATCCATGCATAAATCTTGAATAACTGATGTCATTCAATCTTGCCGCTGCATTGATACGGATGATCCAGAGTTTTCTGAAATCTCTTTTTTTCTGTCTTCTGTCTCTATAAGCATATACCAGTGAACGCTCGAGCTGCTCTTTTGCTTTTCTGAAGTGTTTTCTTCTTCCGCTGTAGAACCCTCTGGCCTGTTTCAATAGTTTTTTGTGACGTCTGCGTCTTACTGTACCTGTTTTTACTCTCATGGTTTTCCTTTACCGTTTTCTTTTGTTTAGAAATAGGTGCCAACCGTGTTGGACTTGCCCCGTGCAAGCGCTTGAATGCTCTCTATACTTGGGGGAACCTCTACTTCAGTGGGATCGTTATCCTACGATCATCTCTTTGATGTTTTTCGCATCTGCTTGATCAACATACTTAGGCTTTCTCATCTGTCTGTGGTGTTTACCGTCGACTTTGGTGAGGATGTGACTTCTATATGCAGTCCCTCTTTTGATCTTGCCGCTTTTTTTGACTTTGAAACGCTTCACAGCGCCCTTTACGCTCTTCATTTTAGGCATATGCTTACTCCCTTGATAGATTTTTTTATCCAACGGTACCGATACCAGCTATCTATATAGCTCTCCCATTGAACAAAAAGGGACGATATTATACTGAAATTATCTGAATTTTTTATTAGGTGTGCCCATAAACCGATATGCTCACAGGAGCTTAACCCTATTTGTGTTAAAATTTACGCTACTAAAACTAAGGGCTCACTTCGTGGATAAAGCAGCAGAGATACTTTCTCAAAAAAAGAGACTTCTAACAGAGATCTACTTCGACCTGCAGCGCCACTTTGAAGAGAAATACGGCAAAGACGCCCTCGTACTCATGGAGATCGGCACCTTCTTTGAGGTCTATGAGGTCAACAATGACGAACTCAAAATCGGAAAGGCAAAAGAGATCGCCGAACTGCTCAACATTCAACTGACCCGTAAAAGCAAAGCGATCCTTGAGAATTCGGTCAACAACCCTCTCCTTGCCGGTGTACCCGCCGTCTCGCTTGAGCGCTACCTCTCCCGCCTGATCGCTACGAAAAAATATACCATCATTATCGTCAAACAAAAAGGCGAGATGCCAAATGTCAAACGCTATGTAGCCAATATTATCAGTCCGGGTACCAATTTTGAGTATCTAAGCGAACCAACTGAAAACAATATAGTCTCCCTCATGGTCGATGAGAATATGGGAATCTACTCTGTCGGCTATGCCGCCATCGATGTCACGACAGGTAAAACCATCTGTAACGAAATACACTCGACCCGTGATGACAAAACCTATGCTCTCGATGAGACGTTCAATCTGCTGCAGACCTACAGCACCTCCGAAGTGATCCTGACACTGGAGAGCAAAAATATCGACAGAGAGTGGCTTATACACTATCTCGAACTCTCCGGAATACACTACAGCTTCAACACCAAACGATTCAAGATCGCTTTCCAGAACGAACTCTTTACCCGCATCTTCGAGATCAACTCCTTTCTGAGTGCCATAGAGTTTCTCGATCTTGAGCGTTACCCCTATACCACTGAAGCATTGGCGGTGTTGATCGACTTTATCATCGAGCACGATGAGAGCATTATCGAAAAGATGAACCGTCCCCAGTTTCTGGGTAACAACCGCTATATGTATATCGGCAACAATGCGATGGAGCAGCTCTCTGTCATCTCAAGGGATCCCGCTGATATCACCCTGCTCGATCTGATCGACAAGACCTCTACTGCTTTTGGCAAGCGTCTTCTCAAAGAGCGTCTGCTCAACCCTATCTGCGACAAAGCACTGCTTGAAGAGCGCTATGATCTTGTCGAGCGCCTTCTGCCCGGTATTGACCGTTTTGAAACACACCTCAAGCAGATCTATGATCTCGAACGCATCACCAGGCGTATCAAACTGCGCAAGCTTCACCCGGTAGAGCTGACCTATATCGCCATGTCACTGGAGTCCATACTCAATCTGCTTGAAGATGCTGACAAAAGCGGACTCGAGATCGAAACAAAACTGATCGATGAAACCAAAGAGATGCTCGGGGTACTCCACGATACTTTTGAACTTGATGTCTGTGCCCGCTTCCGCATTGAGCAGATCAACGACAATATCTTCAAAAACGGTGTCTATCCTGCCATTGATACTATTGTCAACAGACAGCAACAAGAAGTTGACAAGATGCGACATGTTGCCAGACATGTCGAAGCGCTCTTTGAGGGAGAGAGACTCTTTGGTGACGAGGAGACGAAGTACGCGACAGTAGGCTACCTCGAAAGTGAAGGCTACTATATCAACTTGACAAAAAACCGCTTTTCCCTGATAGAAAAAGCACTTAAAGAGAGTTTTGTCACGATTGACAACCAACACTACTTTTTCAAGGATTTCCACTACAAGCAGCTCAAAAATGCAGTCAAAGTGCAAGCG
>WFYB01000004.1 GCA_015490315.1 Sulfurovum sp.
GAGCACAAGTCCACCGCCAAGCAGCCCAAAGAGTGCGCCAAGCGCAAAGAAGCGAAAGACGACACTGATCGGGGGTGCCTGATCGAGAGAGAGACCGTTTTGGCTAAACACGCAGCAGCGCCTCGAGATCGATATCGGGGTCTTTGGCAATGAGGATATGCCAGTCACCCTGGGCATCTTCCCTGCTCAAGACCCGAAATCCCCGTTCGCCGGCAAGATCAAGCAGCGGAATGGGCTTTTTGCGGTGAAGCATATAGAGATAGCTATTCTCTGTAAGCCCCTGCAGGATCTTTGTCGCCTGTACAAGCGGCTCAGGATGCTCCAGTGCTCTTGTGTCGATCCCTATCTCTCTCATAGAGCGACCTGTTCCATCGCCTTGATGGTCTCTTCTCTGAGCTCTGGAGGGAGGGTACGGTCGCACATGGCGTAGAGCATCTGCTCCTCTTTCATGTTGTGCTGTTGCAACAGGATCATCATCGATTCTGCCAGCGATAGGTAGGCATCCCTATCTTCATTTTCGAGGGCTTGGGCCATTTTGCCTATGAGTCCGCGTACCTGCTCATGTTCATAGCACATCACCTGTGTAGGTCCCTGCTGCATCCCGGTCTGTTTTTCAAAGGCGGGAAAGAGCTCATCTTCCTCTTTTTTGAAATGCCGGAGGGTTTCGTTGGCGAACTCCAAAAATGTATCATTGGCTGTTGCCCACTCATTGTTTGCGACAGCCTCTTCTGCTTTGGCGAAGATCGTATCGCACTCTCTATGTTCCTGTTTCATATATTCGGAAATACTCATTTTATGCTCCCTGTTAAATAACGGTAACCAACTGATTCCATCGGCTCATATCGGTGAGGATATCTGCAACCCGCTCCTGCCACAATCTGCCGAACTCTTTAATCTCTTCGGGTGTTGCAGTTCCCTGCAGTGCCTTAGCCATAAGTGGCTGCATCCTTGGATCGGCAGGAACGATGGAGGGGTCGTAAGAGAGTGTCACACTCTCCTCGGTGTCAAGTCTTGTCAGTCTGACTTCTCCGTCGATCGGCTGATTGTAGGAGACAAGATTGTCTCTGGAGAAGTTGCCCCCAATGCCTTTGAAGCCCCCTTTCCCGCTGGCACCTACGATATAGGAGATGACATTACAGGTTACTCCGGTTACTCCATCGGTCTCTTGGTCGCGCATCTCGACCTTGATTGTACCTCTGACCGGGTGGGTATCGGGATAGAGCTTTTGCAGTCCCATCAGCGTCATCAGGTAGGCACCTGCCACGGTGGGGCAGGAGTGTCCGGCAAGTTTGACACAGTCAAGATACTCGATCTCGACGATGCCGTCATCTATGGCGCTGAGAAAATCGCTGAGGGGATCATAGAGGTTCATTGAAACCACACGGTCATAATACTCCGGATAGGTCATGGCTTGCTCCTATAATGCATCTTATGCGGCAATTATA
Source organism: Sulfurovum sp. (assembly GCA_015490315.1). GTDB lineage: Bacteria > Campylobacterota > Campylobacteria > Campylobacterales > Sulfurovaceae > Sulfurovum. The sequence continues at coordinate 1,446 of WFYB01000004.1, forward strand.
ATACAGCTCCGGCAAAAAAGAGTTGACGGAGGTCAAGAAGCCGTTTTATCTGAACTTAAGCAAATAGGAGTAAAATACTCCCAATTAAAAAAATCAAGGATGAAACATGATACAAGGTGTACCACAACCAGCATTCTATATCTTCAAATGTCAACAATCGGCACCTCCGGGCATGCCTAAACCAAGCTGTGTCAAGCAGGATGACCCTGAGTCTCAGCAGCTCTTTCAGCATCTTGCACAGACACTAATGCAAAAAGGGATTATCGGGACGGTTCAGCCGATCCAAACCGGCTGTCTGGGGCGTTGTCAGCAGGGACCGGTCATGCTTGTTGAGCCCGGTCATACGATGTATGTAGGGTTGACAAAAGAGAAGATCGACAGAATTATAGATGAGCATATTATCGGCGGCAAGGTGGTCGAAGAGTATGTGATCCCTGAACAGATGTGGGGTGAGCCTGTTCCTCCGTCACAAATGGCAAGATAAGCTTAGCTTCGCAGGTATTTTGGGAGAGGTGTATTAGACAACTCTCCCCGCTTTTCCCAATTTCTTCACAATTTTCAGTATAATAGTACAAGAGGTGGGATTTTGGTATAATCCTACGATCATTTTGTGTCGGGGAGATGCCGGCAAGCAAGAGGGAGTGTGGCTTTGCCCACCGCTTTGCAAGACCAACAATGAGGAATGATGATGAACATTACCATGCTTTACAGCAAGCTTCATAGAGCTACCGTGACAGATGCCAATCTCAATTATGTAGGTTCTATCACGATCGATCAGGCGCTTTTGGATGCGGCAAATATGCGTGTAGGACAGAAGATCGATATCGTCAATGTCAACAACGGAGAGCGTTTCTCGACCTATATTATTCCCGGTGAACGAGGGAAAGGTGATATCTGCCTCAACGGAGCAGCCGCAAGAAAGGTACATAAAGGCGACAAGATCATTATCATCGCTTATGCAGTCATGAGTGAAGCCGAAGCGGACAGCTATAAGCCGAAGATTGTCATCCTCAATGACGACAACACTATCGCACAGGCGTTTGAGGGGCTTGAGTAATAATATGGAAGGGGCACGCTATGTTTGAAGGGCTTGATCTCAGTAATATGGGAAAACTGATGGAGCAAATGCAAGAGAAGGCAAAAGCGCTTCAGGAACAAGCCAAAAACGTAGAGCTCACAGCCAAAGCTGGGGGTGGACTGGTCGAGATCAAAGCCAACGGTGCAGGCGAGATCATCGATCTTGAGATCGACGAGAGCCTGCTGGATGACAAAGAGGCACTGCAGATCCTTCTGATCTCAGCAATCAACGATGTCAATAAAATGGTCGAGGACAATCGCAAGTCCCAGGCGATGAATATGATGGGTGGACTAAACCCGTTTGGAGCACAACAATGAATCCTGTAACAGAAGCGATAGAGAACGACTCGATAGCGACACTTAAGTCACTTGTAGCCAAAGGTGTGGATATCAACAAGCCGATATTGATCGGTGAAGAGTATGAGCTGGATGACTATGATGATATCTCGCCGCTTTTTTATGCGATACGCAAGTATGCCTCTTTGGATCTGATCGAGTTTTTACTTGAAAACGGTGCCGATCTGCACGCGTGTGACAGTGACGGTGTCTCCGCGCTCGATATGGCGATCAAGTTCAAGCGTAAAGATGTGATCAAGTATTGCCTTGAGAGAGGCTTTGATCTCAATAGCACCAAGCGCAAAAGCGGGATCAAGCCGCTGATGCTGGCATGCTGCTTTTCTGATCTGGAGATGATTCAGATGCTGCTCGATCACGGAGCAGAGCTCGATGCCTTTGACAATACAGGCATGTCCGCTAAAGACTATGCCAAAAAACTGGGTCAGAAAAAGACACTAGAGTTTCTTGAAGAGAAGGGTGCCCGCTTCAAAGCCTACCCCAATGAAGAGTAACCCGCTCTTCTTTCCTGTAATCATTTTGTAACTTTTTTTTCCTATACTTCCGGCACAATTTTACACAAGGAAGTAACCCCATGAAAAGAATCCTACTCTCTACAGTCGCGGTGACGACACTATCAATGGCGGCAGGAGATATCGATCATCCCCACGATCGTATCATGCAGACGAAAGAGACAACCACTCCGGTAGCAGCGAAGAGTATCCTCGATCGAGTACACTTCAAAGGTGATTTGAGATTGAGATATGAGAGCATCGAAAGAGATGATGCGAACAACAAGTATAGAAACCGATATCGTATACGATTGGGTTCACATATCGATATTACGGATCATCTTATGTTTGATGTCGGCATGAGAAGCGGCTTTGGCAACCCTACATCAGGGAACCAGACCTTTCATGACGATCAGCCGCTGAAAAACTACTTTTGGCAATCATTTAGATTTAATGTACTTGGGTTTACCTATAAAGAGGGCAACGCTGTTTACAAGATAGGTAGAGAGCCCTATATGATGTATAGACCGATCAAATCACAGCTTGTCTGGGATAACGATGTCTCTTTGAACGGAGTGAATTACCAGTATAAAGATGATGCACGCATCGTGACGCTGGGGATAAACCAACCGACTTTGGAAGAGAAAGCAGATGATAAGGCAGATACTGTCAATCTGTTCTTGGCGCAATATGTACATAAAACTAAGCTGGAAAATGCCAAACTTAATCTGGGTGCAGGTATCTACTTCTATGACGGACTGAAAGGAAATGTACCTCTTTTTGGTAAAAGCAAAGGCAACACACTGGTAAACGGTCTCTATGCAAATGAGTATCATATCGTCGAAGGGTTTGGCGAGCTGCAGTTTGGTGATCTTTTTGGTATGCCGTTCAAAGCGGCGGCATCCGTTGCATACAATGTTGCTGCAGATGACAACAATTTCGGCTATGACATAGCGTTTCAGTTGGGCAAGGCGAAGTATGTCGGCCAGTGGCAGGTGAAATACTCCTACACAGATATTCAGGAAGATGCGGTCTTTGGTGCCTATTCTGACTCGGATAACTTCGGCGGCGGTACAGCGGCAAAGGGACATGCCATCAGAGCGAAGTATAAAGCGGGCAAAAACCTCTATCTTGCGGGCAACTTCTTTTTTGATACTCTCTATGCAAGCAAAAGCAACACGGGTACAGAGGCTGATTATGAGCGTGTACAGTTGGATGTCATTGTCAAATTCTAATCCGCATCTTCTATTGTGTCAAAACCGTATAGAGATTCAGTAACAAAATTGTAATACTTTTTCTCTATACTTCCGGCATTATCTACCAAAGGAAGTATAATGAACAATCTACTCAAGATTTTGCTTGGAGCAGCGTTTGCTGTGGCAGTGGCATTTTATGCCAACAGTATCGTAGGCAATAACCCGCATGGCGGCTTTTTGGTACTTGCCGCACTGTTTGGTGCCTATATGGCGATGAACATCGGTGCAAATGATGTAGCCAACAATGTCGGCCCTGCGTATGGTGCAGGTGCTATCTCTATGGGCGGGGTGATCCTCATCGCAGCGATTTTTGAAGCGATGGGTGCGTTGGTTGCCGGCGGCGATGTGGTCGGAACGATCAAAAAAGGGATCATCGCCCCCGCTGCTTTCGGCGGTGATCCGATGCTCTTTGTCTATGCAATGTCAGCAGCCCTGCTTGCAGCGGCACTCTGGCTCAATCTCGCCACCTGGCTCAAAGCACCGGTCTCTACGACACACTCTATTGTCGGCGGTGTTCTGGGCGGTGGTATCGCGGCAGGCGGATTTGCGATCGTCTCCTGGGGTACGATGGGCAAGATCGCAGCCTCATGGGTCATCTCTCCGGTACTTGGGGGACTTATCGCAGCAGCTTTTCTCTATATCATAAAGTCTCAGATCCTCTACAAAGAAGACAAGCTTGCAGCAGCCAAAAAGGTGGTGCCGATACTTGTTGCGATCATGACAGCAGCCTTTTTGACCTACTTGACACTCAAAGGACTCAAGCATGTATGGAAGGATCTAAGCAGTATGTTTAGCTTCCTGCCTCAAACCAAAAAGCCGACCTTTGGTGTGGCACTTACGATCGGTGCGATCGGCGGTATCGTGAGCTTTTTATGGCTCAAACCGCGTATCGCCAAAAGAGTTGTGGCGATGGATAACAGCCGTGATGCGCTCAATATGCTCTTTACGGTACCTTTGGTCTTTGCTGCAGCACTGCTTAGTTTCGCACATGGTGCCAATGATGTTGCCAACGCGGTAGGACCTCTTGCGGCGGTCAATGACGCACTGATGCATATGGAGATCTCACATAAAGCCTCGATCCCTCTATGGGTGATGGTGACTGGCGGTATCGGTATCTCTATCGGACTGGCACTTTTTGGGCCAAGACTGATCAAGACTGTCGGTTCCGAGATCACAGAACTTGATCAGATGAGAGCCTTCTCTATCATGATGGCAGCAGCGATCACCGTAGTCATCGCTTCTCAGCTGGGACTGCCTGTCTCTTCGACACATATCGCGGTGGGAGCGGTCTTTGGAGTAGGCTTCCTGCGTGAGTGGCTTGACAGCAAAAAGATGGATGAGAAGCAAAAAGAGCTGCAGGCGGAGATGCAAAAGCTTGAAGCACTTAAAGCTGAGCTCAATGATCCTGCCTTGACAGACCCTGCCAAAAAACTTGAACTTATCGAAGCACACAAGGCGCAGAAGAAAAAGGTCAAACGTATCAAAAAAGCACTCAGAGAGAACTATGTCAAACGCGGCATGGTCAAAAAGATCATCGCAGCGTGGATCATCACTGTACCCGCAGCCGCTGTACTCTCTGCGATCATCTTCTATATCATCAAAGGGGTTGCTGCCTAAGCAGCCTCTTTTCAGCTACAAGTCGTTATCAGCCACAATCCTGAAAGAGAATCCCTTGAATTTCTATTGTGAGATTCGGGTTAAAATTTAGGTATAATCTTCCTATGCAAAGACCCCTAGAAATCGTCCTTATTGAAGATGAAGAGGATATCCTCGAGCTTCTGGAGTACCATCTTGCCAAAGAGGGCTACAGAGTATCTGGCTTCCTCTCGACGAAACATGTAGAGCAGTTTCTTGAGGAGGAGTCTCCCGCATTGATGATCGTCGACCGTAACCTGCCGGGTGTGGAGGGGAGCGAGTTTGTCGCCTATCTGCGTCAAAAGGGGTATGATATACCGGTGATCTTCCTGACCGCCAAGGACAGTGACACTGCACTGGATGAGGGGTATGATCGGGGCGGGGATGACTATATGACCAAGCCGTTTCGCCCCGCAGAGCTTCTGCATCGCATCAAGGCATTGCTGAAGCGCTCAGGTAAACTGACGACAGAGGCACCATTGCGCCACAAGTCCATTGTGCTTAACACTACACGTAAAGAGGTTTATGTGGATGAGAAGCCTGTAGCACTGACAAGCCTCGAGTTCAGGCTTTTATCAACCTTCATGCAGCATATTGACAAACCGTTGACACGTGATTTTCTGCGTGATGAGGTGTGGGGAAGTGAAGGGGAGGGTGTCAACGACAACGCTGTCAATGTCGCGATCAACCGCCTCAAAAACAAGATTGACCCTGACAATACCCAACACTACTTCGAGCCTGTTTGGGGTGTGGGGTATAAGTTTGGGTAGCTTTGTCGGCTAACCCTTTTCGTAACCATCGGGGTTTTGGCTCTGCCATCGCCATGCATCCTGACACATCGCTTCGATCCCGCGTGAGGCTTCCCAGCCCAATACCTCTTTGGCATAGCTGGGATCTGCGTAGCACGTCGCGATATCACCAGCTCTTCGTTCGACTATTTTGTAGGGCACTTTTCTGCCTGAAGCCTGCTCGAACGCTTTGACCATCTCAAGAACGGAGTAGCCACTGCCGGTACCGAGATTGATCGTCATAACCTTGTCAAAATCATCGAGATGCTCCAGTGCTTTGAGGTGCCCCTCTGCCAGATCCATCACATGGATATAGTCCCGCACACCAGTACCGTCAGGAGTAGGGTAGTCGCCACCAAAGACCTGCAGCAGATCACGTTTGCCTACAGCGGTTTGGGAGATGTAGGGCATGAGGTTGTTGGGGATGTCGTTGGGTGATTCTCCGATCAGACCGGAAGGGTGTGCGCCGACAGGGTTGAAGTAGCGAAGCAGCACAATCTTCCATGCATTGTCAGAGACATAGAGATCCCGGAGCATCTCTTCGATCATCAGTTTGCTCCTGCCGTATGGGTTGGTGGCAGAGAGAGGGAAGTCCTCTTTGATCGGTACGCGATGCGGATCGCCATAGACTGTCGCAGAGGAGCTGAAGATGACCCTCTTGCATCCATGGGACTCCATGACGCGACATAAGGTGATGGTGCCGCCCACATTGTTGTCATAGTAGCGCAGCGGCTGTTCGACAGACTCACCGACTGCTTTGAGCCCTGCGAAGTGAATCACTGCTTCTATAGGATAGTCGCCAAAGAGCTGATGCAGCGCTCCTTCGTCGCGTATATCCCCCTCTACCACTGGGATCGTTTTGCCTATGATCTTCTCGACCCGACGGATACTCTCCATAGAGGCATTGGAGAAGTTGTCAAAGATGACGATCTCATATCCCGCTTCGATCAGAGAGATCGCTGTATGTGATCCGATGTAGCCTGCGCCGCCTGTGACAAGAATATAAGGTTTTTCAGTCATCTTTTTGCTCTTGATATTGAGATGGTGTGATATTGGCAAGTTCTTTGGGAAAAAGACCATAAAAACTGCCATTGAGCTGTGTGTGCGCTATGAGGTATTGTTTGTATTTGAGATAGAGATCGCGGTCAGGTTTTTTGTGCTGATGCCAAAACTTTCTGAGGCTGAGCCCTTTGTTGGTCAGTCCTTCGATATCATAGATGGCATCTCCCAGTGTAATGGTCGGGATACCATATCCAATAGAGGTAAGCCCCACTGTACTGTTGATTGTCACGGTACCGATGGCATGTCTTAGGCAGTCAGGTAGATAGACATCATGAAAGACCAGAATACGTTCTTGGATATTTAGCAGTGATGCTTGCTCTAGGATGAAACTGCGATAGTTCTTGCGCCCTCTGTCTACAGGGTGATGTTTGAAGATAAGATAGCTCTCTTTGGGGGCATGATGGGCAAAAGATTCAAGTACCTCAATGATAAACTTCTCAATAGATCGATAGGTTGAGTGCTGTAGGATCTGGAAGTCATTGTGTGTCTGGAGAGGGACAAAGTAGTACTTATTAGAGAGATTACCTGTGATGAGGGCGGGGTAGTGTGCTTCGGTGATCTTGTATAAGCCTTTGCGTAGCAGTCCTCTCAATCCGTAAAATGCCTCTTTGACTGCAGAAAATTCACGATGGTGAACATAGTGGGGATAGCAGTGGCCGAAGATGTTGGAGAGAGCATAGTAGGCAGTTGCCGATAGTACCATCTTTGTTTTACTGGTTTGTGCATGTTGAGGTGTAGGGATGGTATGTGGGGGTATCTGTTTGTAAAATTGTGGATCACGCGGCAGATGACTAAAGCCGTTTACCCCGAATTTTTCCAGGGTGATATAGTGGGGACGGATATATCCTTCTTCAAAGACATAGATATCAATATTCTGTTCAAAAGCGATATTGCGCGCAACATGCTGATAATATCTGCAATCACCAAAAAGAAAGATTTTGTCGATCTGATTTTGAGTAAGAAAGTCCGCGATAAAGTCCGGCCACTCTTCGGGGGTACCTCTAAATGGTGTAAAGTTGTCTTTATAAGAGAAAAACTGATCCCCCATATTGAAGCCGATACGAAAAGTACGAGCCCCTTGTTTTCGAAAAGCCTGATCGAGCTTCTTGAAGAAGGTACCCATAGGACCCTGCAGAAAAAGAATATGTTTATCTTTGAGAGTACCTATACTATTCACCTAGC
>WFYB01000005.1 GCA_015490315.1 Sulfurovum sp.
CAGAGTCTGACATCTTCGGTATGGGTACGACTGAGCCTGTCGCCAAAGAGTATGACACCAATGTACTCGCACGTATCCCGATAGAGCCTGCGGTAAGAGTCGGTGGTGATACAGGTATGCCTGTGGTCTATCACAAGCCTGACAGTGAAACAGCCAAGCGTTATCAGGCTGCGGCATCCGAACTACTTGCCTTTATCGACAAAGTCAATGCCGAAGGCGGTGCGGACAACCAGGCGATCCAACCGACCACACCTCCGGGCGTGAGCGCATGCTCCACCGGTGCAGGTGCCTCAAGTGCACCGGCGCAGAGCAGTGGAGAGAGCTGCGGCACAGGCTGTGGCTGCCACTAAGAACAAAGAAGCCTTCACCGCATCTTTGGGTGATGGGCTCTTCGCCCCACTAACTTATTTCTTTTCCCTCTATTGTCTTTGCACATCTTTTCTACACCGATACGTTATAATGGCACAATTTGATATCAAGGATAACAATGCGTATACTTTTTCTCTTTTTTACGGTCTGTGTAACGCTTTTTGCGATAGACAGCGAGAAGGTCGTGACGATCAATCGTCACCGGTTTGATCTGGTACAGGAGTCCTACAGGGAGTATGGGGACAAGGGCGTAGAGCTGAAGATCTATCGGCATAGAGCCGATAGAGAGAAGCTCCCTCTTCTCAGTTTTTCGCTCATGTACTCATCGGGGAGTTGTGCGAGTAAAAGTATACAAGAGGGTGCCTATGAGATCAACGGCTCCAAGATCATACTCTATAGCCGATGGGAGAGGAGTGGCAGAGCCTACGATGCACCCGTAGGTGACAGGATACAGGTCTACCGGGTCGATGATAATGGCAGCATCACATATGAATCGGGCAAACTCTATATCGAGCGATATGCCAAGCGCTATGATCCCCAGAGTGGCATGCAGTATCTTTTTAACGCTCCGAAAAACAAACAGGAGAAAGAGGCGTTACGTGGGTATATAAAGAGGGTTGAGCATATCTTCGAGGGGAAATTTGTGCAGGGCAAGGCTGCCAACGCGCTTCATGATGAGGTAGAAGAGGCGCTAATGCGCAAACATCGTGAACTTTGGCATTAATAACTATCGGTTTCACTCGATAGCTCTGGCAGTCGCGAACGCAAGCGCCCATTTCACGGGTGGGCGCTCCTTTGTCGCCATCGAGTGAAACCTCACTTGGATATGATTTAGAGGGTTCAATTCAAAAAGTCAATAAATTGGATACAATGTCAAAAACGTTATAGAGGGGTATAGCAGATGAAACATACTGAAAAGCTACAGAATCTTTTGGAAAATGAGGTGATACCTGATCTGGAGGTAGCGATCGATGAGCTATTTGAAATGATCGACAAATCCAAAAACGCTACCAGCCAGCAGAAAGCAGATCTCGAAGAGATGCGTGATATGCGTACAGAGTGTTTTGCGATCGTAGAGGAGATCAAGCGTGATGAACTTGACGAGGAAGAGGCAAAAGAGCTGCTCTCCGAACTGGTCGAATTGAAAACAGAAGAGTAATCCCTCTGCAAATCGGATAAAAAATCTCTTATTTAAGAGAAAATTTATCTTAATTAGACTATATTGACACTATCAATCTCTCGGGGTGCCTCACAAAGTGAGGCTGAGAAGGCCGCAAAAGCCTACCCGCTGAACTTGACCCGGACAATACCGGCGTAAGGAAGAGAACTACCAGGCAGCTATAAAAGTGTCAAACACTTGATATACATTTCGCCACTTTTCTCCTCCTTACAATTTTAGAAACTAAATTTAATATTTGTAAGGAATATCACAATGACCACTTCACAACAGCAGCGCTTTGCCGCATCCAATGAAATACTCACGCGTGATCCGTTGCCGGGATCCAAAAAAGTCTATATCCAGGGCAAACTCTATCCTGAGATAAAGGTACCGATGAGAGAGATCACACTCTCTACTGAAGAGAAGCTTCTTGTCTATGATACATCAGGTGTGTTTACCGACCCCAATATCGATATCGATGTGACGCAGGGGATCACTCCGATCCGTAAAGAGTGGATCGCCAAAAGAGGTGATGTAGAGGAGTATGAGGGGCGTATCATCAAGCCGGTAGATAACGGCTACAACAGTGATGAGCAGCTCGATTATGTCACAGCAGGTTCAAAAGGGCTTCACCGTACACCTCTACGTGCAAAAAAAGGCAAAAATGTAACCCAGCTTCACTATGCCCGTCAAGGGATTATCACACCGGAGATGGAGTTTATCGCGATTCGTGAAAATCAGAAGCTTGAGTGGACAAAAGAGTACTTGTCTGACATGGAGCGAAACGGTCGTCTCAAAGGTGAAAGCTTCGGTGCTAACTTGCCTGAGGAGATCACACCCGAATTTGTTAGAAAAGAGGTAGCTGAGGGACGTGCTGTTATTCCTCTGAATATCAACCACCCAGAGGTGGAGCCGATGATCATCGGTCGCAATTTCCTTGTCAAAGTCAATGCCAATATCGGTAACTCCGCTACGACATCAGGGATCGAGGAAGAGGTAGAGAAGATGGTCTGGTCGACCAGATGGGGTGCGGATACCGTCATGGATCTGAGTACCGGTAAAAACATCCATACCACGCGCGACTGGATACTGCGCAACTCTCCGGTCCCCATCGGTACAGTACCGATTTACCAGGCGCTTGAAAAAGTGGGCGGTATCGCCGAAGATCTGACATGGGAAGTCTTCCGTGATACACTCATAGAGCAGGCAGAGCAGGGGGTAGACTACTTTACCATCCATGCAGGTCTTCTATTGCATCATGTGCCAATGACTGCCAAGCGTGTGACGGGTATCGTCAGCCGCGGCGGGTCGATCATGGCAAAATGGATGATCCACCACCACAAAGAGAACTTCCTCAACACACACTTTGAGGAGATCTGTGAGATCATGAAAGCCTATGATATCACCTTCTCTCTGGGTGACGGACTCAGACCGGGCTCTGTAGCGGATGCCAATGACGAAGCGCAGTTCGGCGAGCTCAAGGAGCTTGGACGTCTGACTAAGATCGCATGGGAGCATGATGTGCAGGTACTCATCGAAGGTCCCGGACATGTACCGATGCATATGATCAAGGAAAACATGGAAAAACAGCTGGAGTACTGCCATGAAGCACCGTTCTATACACTTGGGCCGCTGACGACCGATATCGCACCGGGGTATGACCATATCACTTCAGGCATCGGTGCGGCGATGATCGGATGGTACGGTACAGCGATGCTCTGCTACGTCACACCCAAAGAGCATCTCGGACTGCCAAACCGTGACGATGTCAAAGAGGGGCTCATCACCTACAAACTTGCTGCACATGCCGCAGACATCGCCAAAGGACATCCCGGTGCGATCGCCCGTGACCATGCGATGAGCAAGGCACGTTTCGAGTTCAGATGGGTCGATCAGTTCAATATCGGGCTCGACCCGGATCGTGCCAGAGACTATCATGATGCCACACTGCCTATGGAGGCAGCGAAGGTAGCGCACTTCTGCTCTATGTGTGGCCCGAAATTCTGTTCGATGAAGATCTCACAAGAGGTACGTGACTATGCCGATGCACTCGGTACAGATGTCGAAGCAGCCAAACAACAGGGTATGAATGAGATGTCGATGAAGTTTCAGGAGCTGGGCTCGGAAGTCTATGTTGAAGCAGACAAAATAGAGAATGCGTAGGGTGTTATACCCCTACAAAATCAATAGGATCTAAAGGATAGATGATGAATATCGCTATTGCCGGGGCAGGGTTGGTCGGGCGTCTGCTTGCGCTCAATCTTTTGCAGGAGGGACATCGTATCGCACTCTATGATGCGGACAGTGCGTATGGTGAAGCAGCAGCGGGGATGACGGCTGCCGGTATGCTGGCACTCTTTGCTGAGCTTGAGAGTGCGGAGTCTGTCATCTTCGATATCGGCAAGCGATCCATTGCCCTATGGCCATCTCTCTTGGAGCAGCTGGGGATCCCCGATGCTTATCAGCAGGAGGGGAGCATCATCACAGCACATCCGCAGGACTATAGAGAACTCGATCACTTTATAGCCACACTTCGCGCAAAGGTAGCTGAGGCATCCGAGATACGTATGCTTGATGCAGCGGCGATCGGGGCACTTGAGCCAGATCTCTCGCAGCATCGAAAAGCCTTTTTTATCCCGCATGAGGGGCAGGTAGATGCGCAGCGTTTTATGCAGCGTGCTGCGGAGTATCTGCTGGAGCATCCGCTTGTGACATGGCATCAGCGCTGTGGTGTTGAGCGTGTAGAAGAGGGCAGCATCATCAGTGGCCACAAGAGCAGATCCTACGACTGGGTCTTTGACAGCAGAGGGTTGGGTGCAAATGTGCAGCTTGACGATCTTCGAGGTGTGAGGGGTGAGGTGCTTTGGGTAGACGCACCTGAAGTCAGGATCAGCAGACCTACACGGATGCTGCACCCACGTTACAAGCTCTATATCGTACCGCGCCCCAACCATCGCTATATCATCGGTGCAACGGAGATAGAGACTGAAGACAAGAGCCCCGTTTCGGTACGCTCTTCACTGGAACTCCTCTCGGCACTCTATAGCATGCATACAGGCTTTGCTGAGGCTCGGATCGTCAAGAGTGTGACCAACTGCCGTCCGACACTCAGAGACAATCTGCCGCGTATCGAACAGTATGAGAAGATGACCCGAATCAACGGACTCTACCGCCACGGCTATCTGATGGCACCCGCTGTGGTCGAACAGGCATTGAATGAGGGGATATACAAGATGGAAGGAGTCACAGCATGATAGAGATCAGTATCAATGGTGAGATCAGGGCACTTGATGGCGAGATGACACTCTCACAGATGCTCGATACCCTGGGCTATCGGCGTGATCAAGGCTTTGCAGTGGCGGTCAATATGGTATTTGTCGCGATAGACAAATATGACACAACAACAATCAAAGAGGGTGATGCTATCGACATACTCGCCCCCGTACAAGGTGGATAAAATGACTAAGATATTGGAAAACGGCAATGAGACGTGGGAGATAGGAGGCAAAACACTCTCTTCACGTCTGTTGATAGGTTCGGCTCTCTATCCCAGCCCCGCAAGTATGGAAGAGGCGATCCATGTATCGGGTGCACAGATCGTGACTGTGGCACTGCGTCGTCAGGCAGCGGGCGAGGGTGGGGGCAACCACTACTGGAAGATCATCAAGGAGATGGGGCTCAATGTCCTGCCCAATACAGCCGGATGTCACAGTGCCAAAGAGGCGATCACGACAGCGCAGATGGCGAGAGAGGTTTTCGGTACCAACTGGATCAAGCTCGAGGTAATCGGTGATCAGTACAATCTTCAGCCAGACCCCTATGAGACACTCAAAGCCGCAGAGATACTTGTCAAAGAGGGGTTTGAAGTCTTTCCGTATACCACGGATGATCTTGTCGTCGCCAAGCGTCTTGTGGATGCAGGGTGCCGCATCTTGATGCCGTGGGGTTCACCGATAGGATCGGGCAAAGGGCTGATGAATCCTTACAATCTGCGTGCTATCCGTGAAGCCTTCCCTGATCTGACACTGATCGTCGATGCGGGCATAGGCAAACCCTCTCATGCCGTGCTTGCCATGGAGATGGGGTATGATGCGATCCTGCTCAACTCTGCTATCGCACTTTCGCACGACCCTGTTAGAATGGCTGAGGCATTCAGGTATGCAGTCGAAGCGGGACGCGCAGGGTATGAGGCAGGCATGATGCCTGAACGTGAATTTGCCTCTCCTTCGACACCGACAGTAGGCACACCATTTTGGCATCAGAA
>WFYB01000006.1 GCA_015490315.1 Sulfurovum sp.
GACCTCATCAGGCATCGCAGCAAAGCTCTTCTTGGTCGTCATCTTTTTGAGTGCCTTGACACTCTCTTTGAGATCAGCCAGGATGGTCTGCAGCGGCTGATGCAAATCTTTGACAGCCCTGTCCGAATCTTTTGCAAGCTTAGAGATAGAAACGATGAGATCATCCAGCGGCAGTGCATTGATCTTGGCGATCATCTGCTCCACACCATCCATGATGCCGCTCTGCTCCATCGGAATACTCGGCAGCAGTACATAAGTGCCGTTGTTTTCAATCTGGCGGGTTGTGTTCTCATCCGCAAAGACGAGATCGACATAGAGAAGTCCTGTGATAGGATCGGTCGGTGTCACACGTGCGCGCAGCCCCTCTTTGACAGCCGCCTCAAAGTTCTCCTCACCGCTCTTTTTGTCTGCAAAAGAAGAGGTATCTATATTGAGCAGGACATCTCCTCGCATCTTGTGCGTTATGCTGTCATAGTGCAGCTGCATATCTTTGACACGTCCTACATCGAAGCCGTCATAGCGTACCGGTGCATTGATATTGAGCTTGGCAATCGGATCATACGTAATGATCTTATAGGTTTTGACTGCTTCTCCCCTCTCTCCTATCTTCTTCTCATTTGCCAAAGCGGCATTTTTATAGAGATAGAAACTAAACTTGTCCGGTACAGTATCATTGCTGTCTTCTCCACTGGAGGAGAACTCGATGCCGCTATGTACCAGATTGGAGAGCGGTGCCACATTGAGATCGAGTCTGCCGCTCGAGATGTCGACATCTACCGTACTCATCACCCAGAATTTGGAATCTTTATGCACATAGGGGACATATGACTGGCTCACAAAGACAATAAAATCGACCGACTTACCATCCTGCCCTATCGTGACATACTCCACCTGTCCTACTTCAAGATTTTTGAAATAAACGGGAGTACCCTTGATCACACTGTATGCTTCAGGTGCAGTCAGGACAAAATACTCTCCTTCCGTATTTTTTTTATAGGCGTGTGTCAAACCGTAGAACTGCTCTTTGCTCTGGGATTTTTTCTGCGCGTACATATTGATATAGGTACCCGATATCAGCGTCTCCAGCCCGCTTACCCCGGTCACCCCCACTTCAGGCTTGACGATCCAGAACTTTGTCGTATCGTTGAGATAGTCTGCCGCCATCTTCTCCATCCGTGCATATACGATCACTCCTTTGCCGTCTTCGCTCAACTCGATCTTCATCACTTTGCCTACGGGAACATCTTTGTATTTGATCTGGCTCTGCCCCGCCTGCAACCCTTCATTCTTGGGAAAGATGATGCGTATCTCAGGACCGAGGCGAGAGTAGTGCTGCCATACCAGCCATAGTGCGATAAAAAGTGCTACAACTGGTACGATCCAGATGGAGGTCAGCAGGTTGAATTTGGTCGATTCTTCGATCTTGGGGATCTGTTTGGACATTTATCTGTTTTCCTTAATTAAACTTTCATCAAAGGCATGTGCCGCCAAAAGGGTAAAAAATACCGAGAGGGCAAATGCCGTTGCCGCCGTTCCTGCGATGATCTCTATGTGTGAGAGATGTATCAGTGCCGCAAGTATGGCGACCACAAAGACATCGATCATCGACCACGGACCGGCAAGTTCGGTCATATAGTAGAGTTTGTGCTTATTGATCTTGCGGTCTTTGCCTATGGGGTATTTTACACTAATAAGCAGATAAATCAAGATAAGAAACTTCAGGATAGGTATCATGATCGAAGCAAAAAAGATAATCGCTGCGATAGGATAGGAGCCGTGTTCCCAAAGCTGCAGCACTCCGCCGATTATCGTACTCTCCTGTGTCGTACCGAACTGTTTGGTGATCAGCATCGGATAGAGATTGGCAGGGATATAGGCGATCATCGCTGTGATAAGGTATGCCCAGCTCTTACTGAGACTCACTTTGGGATCTGTCTCTATCCACGCATCACAACGGCGGCATTGCATTTTCTGACCCTTTTTAAGATTGACAGCTTCACAGACAGGGCAGCGTACCACTGCATCCTCTTTGAGTTCTTTCATCTCTCTTGCTCCTCATAGATACGCTTGCGAAGCATCCATATCTCCGAGAGATGTATCTGCTTGGTCAGATAAATATCAATCGCCACATAGACCAAAAGCGCCCAAAATGCTACACCCATATCTATCTGCGCATAGCCTATGAGCTTGACCAGGGCGACCAGAATACTGATCAAAAAGATATCGCTCATATTCCATTTGAGTGCATAGGAGAGAAGTACCAGCAGCTCTTTGGTCAGTTGCCTGCCCCGTCTAAGCTTCAGGAGTAGAAAAACTGCGGTATAGAGTGTAAATACCATCAGCGGAAAAAGAAAGATCAAAAAGGCACAAAGCAGCCCTACGATATAGAAACCCTGCTCAAAGAGTGTCATAAAGGTCTTTGGGATGGTGATAAACTGCTCATGCCCCAGCAGTTCTATTTTTACTATAGGAAAGAGATTGGCAAGCGCAAAAAAGATCAATGCGGTAAGACTCAATGCAAGTCCATGATCGATCAACTTGCTGTCGTAGCGGTAAAGTACCGTCCCGCACTCCCGGCAAAGTGCCTTGGAACCATCCTGGATCGGCACCTCTTCATGTAGGGTATGGCATTGGTGGCAGATGATCAGATCATCCAGCGCATCCTCATTTTCAATTTTCATGGCTATAATTATAGCCAAATCATGACCAAAACATAACAAGAGCAAGGAATAACTATGAGGATTCTCTCCATAGGGAAAGAGATAGAACACCCGTCACACACGATTACCAACATCACTGAAGCCAAGCTTCCCCAGCAGCCCAACGTCAGTGATTTTGACTACCTGCTGATCAGCGGTGGTGACGGTACACTCAGACGTGTCATCCAAACCCTTGGCGATACATCCCGCATCCCTCCGATCATTCTCAATCCTACCGGCTCTTTCAATGTTATCGCCAAACTGCATAGAGTCCCCCCTTATACACAGCTTCTTGAGGCACTTGCCAGAGAAGAGGGTCTGCAGACAGCTATGCAGCCGGTCTATGCTCTCAATGATGAACGGTTTCTCTTCTCTGCCGGAAATATGGGAGATCTGCAGCATATCTTTTTGGCTGAGACCTTTCGCTTTGGGCTCCTCAAAAAAGGTGTGCTCAAATATATACTTGCCTTTCTCTTTTTACTCCCTGCCCATTTGATCATGACTCCTTTTATGCTGATGAGTAAAGAGCGTTTTTTCCTCTTTACCCCTTTTACAGCCATACGCAGATTCGGCTCTTTTCGCGGCGTGATCGATCACCCTTTTCAGATCGACCTTGGGAGCCGCTATAATCATCTCGAACTCGATGGCGATATCGTAACAGTCGAGGATGCTCTCTTGGATATTGCGCCCTTTGGCAAGGTATCGATCGCAGTAGGATCAAAAGGAAAAATGTTGTAGAATATAGACATTAGGGAGAATGTCACATGAAATACGCATTTATATTTCTTTTTATTTTTCTGTCATTCGCTATTTCACTCCCACTTTACAATGACCCCGATTCGGAACATACCGAAATCTATTTCCTTCTTTTTTTGCTCCTCTTTTCCGCGATCGGTATCTATCTCTACCGGAAGGAGCGAAGCGAAAGATCTTTTGTTCCCGTTGCTGATACGCCACCCCGAAGTGCTCCGCGACAAGACAAGGAAGAGAATGGCAAAAATCTCCTGCAGTACCTCAAAGAGTCCAAAGTCAAACCGGAAATCCATGAAGAGCTCTTTCGCCTCAACCAGTTTCTCAAAGAGCTTTATACTCTGCTGCAAGAGAATATCGAAACACATCAGACCGAATTTCTCTATGATATCGACAAAGAGATACCAGTAGAGATCGTCGGGGATGTGCTGCTGTATAAGCAGATATTTTTCCACATTCTCTCGAGCCTCCTCTCAACGCACCATGTAGAAACACTGATACTCTCTCTCCATCAAGAGAATGAGAGGCTTCTCTTTGAGATTAAGCTATATGAAAATGCACAGGATAGGAACAATAATGGCGAGTATGATTTTGACTATGCCCAAAAGCTTCTGACACATATCAACGGAGAGTTGCACTCATATCCGTGGGTAGACACACAAAAACGCTTTCTCGTCAAAATACCGTTTATCCTCCCAGAGACATCTCAGACAGACTACTACAAACTCCCCAAAGAGGTCGAGCATCTTCAGCTTCTGCTGGTAGAGGAGAAACAACACACTGCAGCTGTCTACACAAAGCTCTTTCGAAACTTCGGTATTCCGGTCAGACAGATACACCATGAAGAGATCCATCTCTCTCTTGAGAACGGACGTTATGATATTGTCCTGCTTGATATCGAAAAGTATCCAACCCTGCTGCAACACCATCTCGCGAAGTTCAAAGCGAAGCATGGATCAAAGATACTCGCATTTCGCAATACCAAAAATGGACATACAGCACTTTCGAGGAAGAACGGTATCATTGACAAATATATGGATAAGCCCCTTACACCGGGGATGGTACATGATTTTCTCTTCGAACACTATGCCGATGAAAGTGATATGCAATCCTATCAGGAGAATCCGATAGAGGATGTGACAGCGGAGGATCTGACAGATGAAAGTGCCCTTATCCCAGAGTCTGAACTCTCTGAGATCACACCGGAGGATTTCAAGCGTTTCGGCAAAGCACATGTCTTGATCGTCGAAGACAACAAGATCAACCAAAAGATACTCGAAAACATCCTCAACCGATCCGACCTGCAGATCTCTATCGCCAACCATGGCGGTGAAGCTCTGGATATACTGCAAAAAGAGGGGGCGGATATCATACTGATGGATATCAATATGCCGGTCATGGACGGCTATGAGGCTACAAGCAGAATCAGGCAGATCAAAGCGTACAAATACCTGCCTATCGTTGTCGTCAGCGGTCTGGGCTATAGAAATGAGATCGAAAAGATGTACCATATCGGTGCTGATGCCCACCTATCCAAACCTTTCAAGATCGAAGAGCTCTATGCTGTTTTCGAAAATATTTTCGCACCCGAAACGCAAAACAGCGATACTCTCCCTCCAGAGAGATATCAGGAGGACAAACATCTTCTCAATACCACCAAAGGACTCTATCTTCAAAAAAACATTCTGCAGTTTCGTGATATGCTCGGAGAGATGATGCACCGCTTCAACAAAGCTCCTGAAGAGGTCAAAAACCTGCTGATCAAAGAGTCCTACAGTGAGCTTTCCAAATATCTCGAAGCACTCTTGGAGGAGAGCAAGGGTGTAGGTGCAGAAGCGATTAGAGAACTGGTCTCAGAGATGAAGATACTCAGTGACAAGCGGGAAGAAGCACTACTCAAAAGCTATCTGCCCCACTTCAATGATCTCTGGCGTGATACGCTGCAGCAGATCAAAGCCTATCTTGAACATTCACGAAGATAGCGACTGCGCTTCCAATCGTCCATAGTACTCCACCACACGCTGATCCACATGGATCACACGTCTGAGATAGTGTGTCAGGTCGCCTTTGTTGAAATCGATCTTGAGA
>WFYB01000007.1 GCA_015490315.1 Sulfurovum sp.
CGTTTTCTGCCGCTGTCCCACTTCGCTAACCCTTTCGGATGTGTTTTGAGTTGCTGGTTCTGTTCGAGTACGATCTCTTTGGGTGCGCTGCTGAGCGACTCTATCGCCTCTTTGGGGATATAGTAGTGACGTTTGTAGTTCTTGACCTTATAGTAGCGTTTTCCCCGGTATTCATAATCTCTTTTGTCAGAAAGATATACTTGTAGTGACTCCTGCATGATTTTCCCTTATTCCCAAATATACAATATACTTTGAAAGTATAGCATAGAAGAGTTTTGGAAGAAAATCTATACAATAAATATTAGAGCTTCAGATAGCTGGAGATCTTCTCTTGGATAGTCTCTATCTCTTCTGTAGCATCGATGATGAGATGGTCGATATAGAGTTTTTGCAGGCTTTCTATCATATGCTGCTGTACGTCGATGAGATATTCAAGACCCCGTTGTTCGATACCGTCAAGGCTTTTTTGGGAAGTGCGTTCACGCAGGGTTGTCATGTCTGTGACAAAGAGGATGATCTTGTCAGGCAGGTCACCCTGCAGGGCAAAGCGGTTGAGCATCAACAATTCATCAAAGTCGAAATCCCCATTGGCAAGTGCATAACCAATCCCTGATAAAAAGCCGCGATCGGAGATGATCGTTTTGTTTCGGTTTGGTTTGATGATCTCTTCGTAGTGCTCTGCACGGTCGGCAAGAAAGAGGAGGAGCTCCGCACGCTTGGAGCTGAGTCCGTCATCCAGCAGGATCTCACGTGCCTTCTTGCCAAAGGCGGTACCGCCGGGTTCATGAGTGAGGATAATCTCGGGATGCTTCTGGGCGATCAGCTCTATTTGTGTTGTTTTGCCGCAGGTGTCGATGCCTTCAAAGAGAATGTACATTTTGCTACTCTTTGATAGCTTTGATAATGCGATGTACTTCCGGATGGAGGAGATGGTCGACCTTGCCGTCATAGGCAAGAATAGCGCGTACTACCGAAGAGCTGACAAAGGCGTGCTGCAGATTTGGCATCAGGTAGATCGTCTCAAGGTCAGGTTTGAGTGATGCGTTAGCATAACCCATCTGCAGTTCATACTCGAAGTCACTCACAGCACGCAGACCACGTACGACGATACCGGCATCGAGGTCTTCAGCGAGATCGACCAGCAGTTTGTCAAAGCCGATCACTTCGATCTTGGGGAGAGCCCCGGTTGCCGCCTGTACCATCTGTATACGCTGCTCGAGTGAAAACATCGGCTTTTTCGCCTCAGACGCTGCCACAGCAACAATAATCCGGTCGAACATATTGCAAGCCCTATTGATGATATCGAGATGTCCGTTGGTGATGGGGTCGAAGGTGCCTGGATAGATAGCCGTTCTCATATGTATGCTCCTTTGAAGCATTTAGTGAAGAGTGAAGAGTGAAGAGTGTAGAGTGTAGGTTTGCATTGCTTTGCAATGCTATTATTTATAGGTGTCATTTCTCTCTCGTTTAATAAAAAGCTTTTCGTCAGAAAAGGATACCACAACTCTTCACTCTTCACTCTTAAATCTTCACTCATTCCCAACGGGTATAAAGTTCATTTGGGATACCGAGGACATCATACCACTTTCCAATAATGAATTTTTCCATATCTTCAAGGGTAGATGCATCGGAGTAGTAGCCTATAACGGGCGGGGCGATGATAACACTAAGTGCTGCGAGTTTGTGCATATTTTCAAGTGCGATGGCGGAGAAGGGCATCTCTCTTGGGGCAAGCAGGAGTTTTTTCTGCTCTTTGAGGGCAACGGCGGCGACACGGGTTGCGAGGTTGTCACTGATGCCGCAGGCGATCTTTGCGAGTGTATTCATCGAACAGGGGATGACAGCTGTGATATCGACGCGAAAAGAGCCGCTGGAGATAGAAGCGGCGATATCTTCTGAACGGTGCAGGGTCACACGCCTGTTCTCAAAAGAGTCTACAGTCAGTGCATTGTCGGAGACAACCACGTGTACATCGATATTTTCAGGCAGATAGTCGACAAACTTCTTGCCAAGCTGTACGCCGCTTGCCCCTGTGATAGCTACTACGAGTTTCATTTGGTATTATACCTTTTATTTGTGGGTACTTGAGATTAATAGAAATTATAGCAAAAGTTATTAAGGTTAGTAGTGAAGAGTGAAAATGGAGCGGGCGAACGGGATCGAACCGTCGACCCTCACCTTGGCAAGGTGATGCTCTACCGCTGAGCTACGCCCGCTTCGTCGATGCAATTATAATGCATCTAAGCTGAAAGTTTCAACTTGTGAGTGGTACCTCGGGCCGGAATCGAACCGGCACGGGCAAAGCCCATCAGATTTTGAGTCTGACGTGTCTACCAGTTCCACCACCGAGGCATCAACGTCCTAAAACGTAGATGGGATTTTACATTCCAGGAGCTTAAAAGGGGTTGATGTCTGTGCCAAAAGAGGCTTTTTATGACAATCTGACAGATTTAACGGATAGACTAATATTTATTTGTTATAATATCTTCATTATTTAATATGAAATTAGGACAGAGAGTGAAGATAAGCATCATCATTATTGC
>WFYB01000008.1 GCA_015490315.1 Sulfurovum sp.
GACTGGAGACCCTTGGCGGCATCGTCAAGGCGTTGCCCCTGCTTGAGGACAGCGATCCCTTTTTGGTGCTCAACGGTGACATCTGGACAGACTACCCCTATGATCCCCATAAACAACTCTCAGAGGGCATCCTCGCCCATCTCATCCTCGTCCCCAATCCTCCCCACAATCCCGCTGGAGACTTCGCTCTTGAGGGCAACCGCGTGATAGACAATCCCCAATATACCTTTTCGGGCATAGGCTACTACTCTCCCATGCTCTTTGAAGGCGTAGACTACGGCAAAGCACCCTTGGCACCTCTCCTACGTGCGGCGATGAAAGAGGGGAAGGTCACAGGTGAACTCTATGAGGGAGAGTGGCTTGATATCGGGACACCCGAGAGGCTGGAGCAGTTGAATGCGGAGTTGATGAATCGGTATTGAATTGTATTACCTTATCAATACTAAATTTTGGATACAAAAGTTATTTGTTTTCTTTGTTAAACCACTTATAAATGTAAAATAAGGCTTTGTTTATAAATTCTAAAAGTAGCAAAAAGATAAACGCAAAAATCCAGCCAAATAGAAAGATAAGGACATTTGGTGCACCGTCTCCACTTGCTGCTATTTCCATTAATTCTTTAGTTGGAGCATAATGAACCGAATAGGTTGTAAGGCTGACAACAAATATTAGAAGGATTGCCCATCCTGATAAAATCATAATAGGATATCGAACGATCCATTTCTTATTTCTCATAAAGAAATATATGATTGCGATAAGAACAAAAGGCATTAAGGATAAAAAATTTATTACGATTTTGTATTCTTGAATCTCCGTCATAATTTCCCCTCCAAATATCTCGCCACCCCATCCTCATCATTTGAATGCGGCAGCACCACATCCGCTACAGCCTTCACTTCATCGAGTGCGTTGGCTACTGCGACAGAGGTGCCGGCAAGGCGGAACATCCCTATGTCGTTGACCGAGTCGCCAAAGACTGTGACATCTTTGGGGTCTCGTCCGAGGTATTCGGTGACTTTGGCGAGTGCGTGGGCTTTGTCTCCTTCGGGGTGGAGGATGGTCAGGAACCAGCCACCGCCGTATTTCTCCGGTGAGAGCTTGGCTTCGACTGCGTTGCCAAAAGTAGCGGTGATCTCATCGTAGAGCGGGCGCAGCTGATCCTCGTAGCCAAAGTAGACGATCTTGAGGTTTTGCTCCATGGTACGGTTGTGCGGGTTGAACTGCATGCGTGGATCATCTTTGTAGCCTTTGAGTACTTCACGCTGATAGTCGTTGAGTTTGCGCGGGTAGAGAAAGGCTTCGTTGATGTTGCTGTCCTTGATACCGATGACAAAAGGATCGATGCCATGTCTGCTTCCTATGTCGACGATGGCATCTCCTATCTCCTTCTCAAGGGTCTTGAGGTCGATCAGGGTACGCTCAGGAGTGACGATGATTGAGCCGTCAAGCAGGATCAGCGGGGCATTGATATGCAGCTGTGTGAGCAGCTCCTGTGACTTGGTGAAGCTGCGTGCGGTTGCCACACCCATCAGGGCATTTTGGGCTTTACTGTTCCAGGTCTCGATGCTGTAGGGGCTGATGCTCAGATCCGAACGCAAAAAGGTATGATCCAGATCGGTAATATAGATAGGCGGCATTTTAGCGGCTGGCGTTGGACTCGGATGGGCTGTGCATCTGATGTTTGCCCACATCGAAGCGGCTGGCAAGGGAGGCGAAGAACTCTTTGAGTGCATAGGCAGTCGCACCAAAGACCGCTTTGGCTTCGTGATCTGTTGCCGGGCTTTGCGCAATTTTTAGCAGCTCTTCAAGTTCCTCCATCGTAAAATCCTTGGCAGCGTAGAGTGTCTCCCGGCGGGAAGCCTCCTGCATCATTTTGATGTAGTTCTCACGGCTTTGCTTGAGGAAAGCATCATCGACCTTCTCTCCGCCGATACCGTTTTGCATCAATGGCTTCATCAGATCGTCAAAGAGGATCGACATAGTCTCTTTTTTATAGAGGGCATTGCTGATCTTGTTGATCAGCTCTATACGGTTTTGGGCTTCGGGATCACTCTCGAGCTTCTCTACATAGGCATCGACTGCTTTGGGATCATACTCTTGGGAGCTTGTCGCAGAGACGAACTGCAGCAGCACCATGTTTTTGTAGTTCTCAAGTACCTCATTCATCTCATCTTCACTAAGCGCCTTTTGGAGGTACTCTCTAAAGCGGATAGAGAGAAGCTGGGTATCGTAGGTCTTATCTTCAGTAGCATTGGTGTCACGCTGTTTGAAGCTGTTTTGCA
>WFYB01000009.1 GCA_015490315.1 Sulfurovum sp.
CGAATTTAGGATAGTGAATGCAAAAGATCAAAAACATCGCCGTTATCGCACACGTTGACCACGGTAAGACCACACTGGTAGACCAGCTGCTTCAGCAGAGCGGAACCTTTGAAGCGCACCAGGAGGTGCAAGAGAGAGCGATGGACAGTAACGACATCGAGAAAGAGAGAGGGATCACGATCCTTTCGAAAAACACAGCGATCACCTACGGCGATCACAAGATCAACATCATCGATACCCCGGGTCACGCCGATTTCGGCGGTGAGGTCGAGCGTGTACTCAAAATGGTTGACGGTGTATTGATGCTTGTCGATGCACAAGAAGGGGTCATGCCTCAGACCAAATTCGTTTTGAAAAAAGCGATCGAACTTGGGCTTATCCCGGTCGTTGTGATCAACAAGATCGACAAAGACGGTGCAGAGCCTGACCGTGTTCTCGATGAAGTTTTTGATCTGCTGGTAGCACTCGATGCCAACGAAGAGCAGCTTGAATTCCCTGTGCTCTATGCTGCTGCGCGTGACGGGTATGCCAAGTGGAACATGGAAGATGAGAACAAAGATATGACACCGCTCTTTGAAGCGATCCTTGAGAAAGTACCCTACCCGGAAGGTTCCGCTGACAATGACACACAGGCACAGGTCTTTACCCTGGACAATGACAACTTTGTCGGACGTATCGGTATCGCACGTATCTTCAACGGCAAGGTCAAAAAAGGTGATGAGTATGTGCTTGTCAAAGCAAGTGGAGAAAAGACCAAAAGCCGTGTAAGTAAATTGATCGGATTTAAAGGGCTTGAGCGTATCGAGATCGATGAAGCAGAAGCAGGTGATATTGTCGCGATCGCTGGATTTGCCGATATCGATGTCGGTGACTCTGTCTGTGATCCGCAAAATCCTGTGCCGCTCGATCCGATGCATGTCGAAGAGCCTACTCTCTCCGTCATCATGTCGGTCAACGACGGACCGCTGGCCGGTACCGAAGGAAAGCATGTCACCTCCAACAAGATCAGAGAGAGACTCGAAAAAGAGATGGAGACCAATATCGCGATGCGTATGAAGCCTTTGGGAGATGCATCTTTCAAGGTATCAGGACGTGGAGAGCTGCAGATCGGTATCCTTGCGGAGAATATGCGACGTGAGGGCTTTGAGTTCCTTCTGGCACGTCCGGAAGTCGTGGTCAAAGAGGAGAACGGTGTCAAGATGGAGCCGTTTGAGCATCTGGTCGTCGATGTACCCGAAGAGTTTCAGGGTGTAGCGATCGAAAAGCTCGGTAAACGTAAGGCGGAGATGACCTCTCTGACCCCGATGCCTGACGGCACCGTGCGTATTGAGTTTGAGATCCCTGCACGCGGATTGATCGGCTTTAGATCGGAGTTTTTGACCGATACCAAGGGAGAAGGGATCATGAACCACTCCTTTATCGAGTACAGACCCTACTCCGGTACAGTGGTCAGCCGTACACCGGGTGCGCTTGTCTCTATGGATGACGGTGAGGCGGTTGCCTTCTCTATCTTCAACCTTCAGGCACGCGGTACGCTCTTTATCAAGCCGCAGGACAAAGTCTATAGCGGTATGGTCATCGGCGAGAGCAGCAGACCGGGAGACCTCGATGTCAACCCGCTCAAAGGCAAGCAGCTGACCAACATGCGTACAAGCGGCGCAGATGATGCGATCAAGCTCGTCCCGCCGCGTGAGATCACACTCGAGTCAGCGATGGAGTGGATTGAGGATGATGAGCTTATCGAGGTAACCCCCGAGAGTATCCGTATCCGTAAAAGACATCTCGATCCGACAATCAGAAAGAGAATGGCAAGAGACAAGAAAAATCTGGAGAAGTCTTAACGGGAGACTCTCATCCCCGTTACCCAGGCCCAGTGAAAATTGAACCCTCCCCTGTCACCGTCTACATCGAGTATTTCACCCGCGAAGTAGAGACCGGGAGTGATCTTTGATGCCATGGTTTGGGGGTCTATCTCTGCGGTATTGACACCGCCTGTGGCGACTTCTGCACCTTTGAAGCCTCTGGTATCGTTGATGCTGAGTTTGAGATTTTTGATAGCGTGTACAAGTTTGTTTATCTCTTTTCTGTTTAGTTCTTTTTCTAACTTCACCCTGCTTTTTGATTGTTCTATTATGATGGCTATAAGCTTTTTGTTGAGGATGCCGTGCAACCATAACCCTATGGGTTTTTCACTCTCTTTTTGTACTCTATCGAGTAGCAGGTTGGTAAGCTTTTCTTTGCTGAGTTCTGGCATGAGGTCAAGGCTAAGTTCACAGTAATCAAAGTTGGCTAGTCTGATACTTACTTCACGGCTCAGATCAAGTATGGCAAGTCCGGATATACCGTAGTTGGTAAAGAGTATATCTCCCTTTTTTTCTGTGATGTATTCGCCATTGGCATAAAGCTTGGCAATACCGGCTACTTTTACCCCTGCACACCCTTTGACCCAACTCTCTTCAGAACAGAGCTGTACAAGAGCAGGATGGCGGGGCACAAGCGTATGCCCCAACTTCGTTGCAAAGGCATACCCGGAGTTAGAGCCTCCCAACTGCGGTGCAGCAGGAGAGCCCGAGGTAAGTATAAGTTGGGCAGCGTTTTTCGTGCCCTGAGTGGTTTCCAGTCTGAAAGTATCACCTTCTTTGTCTACGCTTGTGACGGTACAGTCACAGACTATCTCTACCCCCGCTCTCTTTGCTTCATACTCAAGAAGCTCTGTGACTGAGGAAGCTTGCAAGGACATAGGAAACATTTTCCCCTCTTTGCCTTCTACCAGTGGCAGTCCCGAGGAAAAGAAGAAACGCTCTACAACAGGAAAATCATATCCTTTGAGCACCTGCCTGACAAAGTCAGGGTTTTGTGAATGAAAACGGCTCGGATCGATATGGCGATTGTCGATGTTGCATTTGCCATTGCCTGATACGAGGATCTTTTTGCCTACACGGCTGTTTTGTTCGAGCAGGGTTACCTGCCGCCCTGCCCTTGCCAGATTGATAGCGGCACAGAGTCCTGCTGCGCCTGCACCGATGATTATCCACTCTTTATTTTTCATAAGGTATTATAGCCACACTATATAGTGAAAACCAAAGGAGTCAGGATGTCAGCATTAGTAGAGTTCAGTATGTTTCCTACCGAACAGACCCAAAGCAAGAGCGCTTTTGTCGCACGGGTACTCGATATCGTCGATCAAAGCGGACTTCCCTACCAGCTTACCCCTATGGGTACGATCATCGAGGGTGAGAGTGTAGAGGAGGTGCTTGCCGTGATCAACCGTGCCTATGAAGAGCTGCAAAAAGATTGTGGGCGTGTCTACAGCTCTATCAAGATAGACTGGAGAGAAGGTCCCATGGGCAGATTGGGCAACAAAACCGCCTCAGTCGAAGCAAAACTCGGGCGAAAGCTTCGCACATGAGCGACCAGTCGCGAGAGCCCTCTGCTGAAGAGAACACAGCGTTTAGCGTAGCGATGACGGGCTTTGCTCGGCATGCGTCCTTTCAGATAGAAGTTAAGTTTGGCTATAATAAGGCAATTTTTTATAAGGAATTTCTATGTTGTGTGCAGAGAGAATGCAGCGGATCATACAGGCGATCATCCTCGGGATCGTGATGGGATTGGCGGCAAGCGGAATGAGCGGAGACAAAGGGATGCTGCAGTTGGCATTCCTCCTGCAGTTTGGAATGATGGTGATGCTGCTCATTGCAGGTTTTACAGGGTGGTGTCCCGGATTGATCACACTTAAAAAGGTCTTTCCTTCATGTGACGAAACCAATAACAGGAGCCAGAACTAATGTCAGATATTTCCTATAAAGATGCCGGTGTCGATATCGATGCGGGCAATGCCTTTGTCGAAGCGATCAAAGAGGATGTCAAGTCCACTTTTGACGAAAATGTGATCGGCGGAATCGGCTCTTTTGCCGGTGCCTATGCCCTGCCCAGCGGCTACAAAGAGCCTGTGATCCTCTCTGCGACAGATGGTGTCGGAACCAAGCTCAAGATCGCAATAGAGAGTGGCAAGCTCGATACGGTAGGGATCGACCTTGTTGCGATGTGTGTCAATGACCTCATCTGTAACAACGGCGTACCGATGTTCTTCCTCGACTACTATGCCACAGGCAAACTCCTGCCTCAGAATGCCAAAGATGTCGTCGCAGGGATCGCAGAGGGATGCCGCAGAAGCGAGTGTGCCCTTGTCGGCGGTGAGACTGCAGAGATGCCTGGCATGTATAGCGAAGACGACTTCGATCTTGCAGGTTTTGCGGTAGGTATCGCGGAACGCAGCGAGATGGATACGGTTGCCAATGTCAGAGCGGGACAGGTCTTGATCGCTATGCCAAGCTCAGGGGTACACTCCAACGGGTATTCGTTGGTGCGTAAGCTCTTCTTTGACAAACTCGGCATGGGTCTGGAGACAGAGTTCGAGGGCAAGCCGCTGCTGGAGACACTGCTGGAGCCTACCCGTATCTATGTCAAAGAGTACAAAGCCAACAAGCCCTATATCAAAGCACTCGCACATATCACAGGCGGCGGTATCGTAGAGAATCTGCCGCGTGTACTCCCAGAGGGTATTCGTGCAGTGGTCAAAAAAGAGGATATCAAAGTCCTCCCTATTTTTGAGTTTATGAGCCAGTATGTTGCCGAAGATGAGATGTACAGGGCATTCAATATGGGTGTTGGAATGGTATGGGTCGTAGAGCCTGAAGATGTCGATACAGTACTTGCCAATACCGACGGCTATGTGATCGGTGAATTGGTCGAAGGTGAAAAGGGTGTCGATCTGATCTGATCGCCTTTCTCTCTTTTTCACACTGCTTTCCGGCAGAAGCCTGCCGGCACTTTCTATTTTTTGATCCTCTCTTTTTCCAGTTCTCCGCTTTTTAGTTTTTGCACATACTCTTTGAGTGCTTTTTTGACATTGCCTTGCAGCAGATAGAGTCCTATAATGTTGGGCAGTGCCATGGAGAGGAAGAGCAGGTCGGTCAGATCTACCAGTGGGCCGAGTTTTTCGACAAGTGATGCGAGGATGATCACAGTAAGGAAGATCAGCTTGAAGATGATACCCGATTTCGCACCAAAGAGATAGACCCAGGCACGATCTCCGTAGTAGGACCATGAGATCATCGTAGAGAAGGCAAAGAGGGTCACAGAGAGGGTCAAAATGATGGGAAACCAGCTAATGATCGTCCCGTAGGCAGCAGAGGTCAGGGCGGCACCCTGTTTGGCATCTATGATGGCATCGAGACTCTCCGTTCCTCCTGCATAGACACCGGTGATGACAACGACCAAAGCAGTCATCGTACAGATGATCACTGTATCGATGAAAGGCTCATAGAGCGCGACCATCCCCTGTCGTACCGGGTATTTGACTTTGGCAGGGGCATGTGCGATAGGTGCAGAGCCGATCCCTGCTTCAGAGGAGAAAGAGGCCCGCTTGAAGCCTTGGATCATCACACCTACCATTCCGCCGGCAACAGCAGTCGGAGAGAAAGCCTCTTTGATGATAAGCGCAAAGGCATCAGGGATTGCTGCATAGTTGACGGCAAGAATATAGAGTGAGGCACCTACATAGATAAAGACCATCAGTGGGACGATCCTTTCGGTGACGTTGGCGATCGATTTGACACCGCCGATGATGACAAGTCCGGTGATCACGGCAAGTGTTACACCGAAGATCCATGGCTGTTCGGCAAGTATGGGTATCTGGTTTTTGACCGCACCTAAAGACTGGGATACCTGAAAGGCATTGCCCCCGCCCAGCGCACCGCCGAGCATAAATACCGCAAAGATCAGCGCAAGCATACGTCCAAAGCGAGGCATACCTTTCTCCTTGAGACCTTCGGAGAGGTAGCGCATCCCTCCCCCAAGCACCGTGCCGTCAGGCAAGAAGGTACGATACTGCAAAGAGAGCGTCACTTCGGTAAATTTGAGTGTCATATTGAAAAAGCCTGCGACGATCATCCAGAAGGTCGCACCCGCACCTCCGATCATGATCGCCACTGCCACACCGGCGATATTGCCCAGACCGACAGTGGCAGACAGAGCGGTGGTAAGTGACTGAAAAGGAGTGATGATCCCTTTGTCTTCAGGGGTCTGCCATTTTCCCAGCATCACCTCAAACGCATGCTTGAAAAAACGCAGATTGGGAAAGCCCATCACCACAGTGAAGTAGACGGCAGCCACTGCCAGCCAGGCTACCAGAAAGGGGATGGAGACACCATCGACCTGCCCAAAGAGGATATCGAAGAAAAGAATGTTCCCTAAAAATTCATTGATCGATCCCAAGATTGATGATACCATAGTAATTTCCTTTGTTTTACAGATCAATTATTATACACATTAAGCCCTAAAAGAGCCTATAGCATCTTTTTTTACTTTTTTATCTATTTCTATTGACATTTAAAATCCTTTTGACTATAATTGCAGTCCTTTTTCATAGGTAACGGAGTGTAGCGCAGTCTGGTAGCGCACCTGGTTTGGGACCAGGGGGTCGAAGGTTCGAGTCCTTTCACTCCGACCATTTAGATATTTAACTTATAATAATTTGATAACCAAAGATTTTAGACACTTTGTTGCTTACATCAGAGACAACCTCCCAAAGTTGTTATGTGTAGCTTCTGTTTAAAGGTAGATGGTAGGCGTAGTTCAGTTGGTAGAGCACCTGTTTGTGGCACAGGTTGTCGCGGGTTCGAGTCCCGTCGCCTACCCCATTAATGAGGTTATAACCCAGTCCATTTGAAGCGCTAGTAGCTCAATTGGATAGAGCATCAGACTTCGGATCTGAGGGTTAGGGGTTCAAGTCCTCTCTAGCGTACCATCCGACAGACGGACTGACAAATTATTATAGATGCACTCGTAGCTCAGCTGGATAGAGCACCCGCCTTCTAAGCGGGCGGTCTCAGGTTCGAATCCTGACGGGTGTACCACCCTTGTTTTTTTCTTCAACAAGATCATTTTGCGGATGTGGTGGAATTGGTAGACACGCCAGACTTAGGATCTGGTGCCTAACGGTGTGGAGGTTCGAGTCCTCTCATCCGCACCACTTATTCAGATATTACCCTTTCGATAATCTCTCTTTCACGCTATTTTGCAACTTATGTCCCTTTCATACATCATACATTTCTGTTACAATTGGCTATATCAATTACAACAAAAAAGGATAGCCAATGGACAAAGCACTTGACAATGTACAAAGCTCTATAGAAAAATTTATGAAGAAGATGGATGAAGCGGAGAAGAAGATCTCGCAGATCGAAGAGAAGCTGCAGGCAGTACGCAAAGAGCTGGAGCCTCTGGAGGTAGAGATACTTGAAATTTCAAGCAAACTCAGAGAGACTGAGCATGCCCTGCACCAAAAGCTCAATAAAGTCAAGAGAGTACGCAAACTTTATCTCAATGCAAAAACCGACAGACAGTTGAAGATGTATGAGAAAGATTATAATCAGTTGATGAAAGAGGTGCACAAACTTGACAAAGAGTATGCAGAACTCAAAGAGAAGTACCAGAAGCTCGTAGAGAAAGAGGAGAAGCTGCTCAAAAAAGAGATGGAACTCGAAGAGAAAAAAGCGGAACTCTACCATGAGCGTGAAAAGCTGATGAAGCACGCAGAGCAGATCATGGGAAGACTCAGCTCCAAGATCAACCGTACAAGAAACCGCTAATCTGCCTCCATACGGTTTATACCGTATGGTTTCTCTTATAATCATTTCTTTTAATAAACAATAGTATAATGAATGCAACAACATATCTGCAGGGAAAAAAGTATGGACAAAAGTTTATTTATCTTTATCTTGATCGGTGTCGGTTTTTTGTACTTCATTACCAATTTTGTAGGGGATATCCAGGAAGAGGATGACCGTTATCAGAATACAGAGTATAAGATGGAGCATAAGTTTGATAAATACTATACTACAGACAGTATAGGGCAGCAGATACTTGATCTGACAGATGCTCCACCTGCCGTGCAGATAGAAGCATGGAATGCAAGCCCGTTAAAAGATGAGTTTTTGACACTCTATCCCGATTTTTCAGAGATGAAACACTATGTCAAAGATAGGGTAAGGGGAGAGTATATCACCCAAAAACTGCTTAAACATATCGGTGATGTAGAGGATAAGTTCTTCTCCGGGAAGATCGACTCAGAGCAGGCCAAGCGGATGCTTGACAAACTCCGTTAAGAGCGGCACGGATCGGACATATTGTTCGGATCGGCATAGAGATAGACCTCTACACGTCTGTTGAGTGCACGGTTTTCAGGGCTGTCGTTTGGTGCGAGCGGCTTGTTGTATGAGCATCCTTTGATCCTCGGGTATCCGTTGACTGCCAAGAGGTTGGCAACGGTTCTGGCTCTTGCTTCTGAAAGTCTCTGGTTATAGGCGTAGCTTCCTCTGTTGTCCGTAAACCCTGCGACACCGACGATGGTCTGCGGATACTGTCTCAAGACCTGTGCGAGCTTCTGTACTTTATATCTGGCACTTGGACGCAGCTTGGATGAGCCTGTAGCGAACATCATATTGTCTCTAAAGAGGATTTTGACATAGTTTGGATGCTTGGTGACGATGATGTCACGGCGGGGATCTACGGCAGCCAGCGGATCGGTACTGACCCCGGTACCCAATGCACGTGCGACTTCATTCGCCTGTTTGTCCAGCAGATAGCCTGCGCCACCGCCGAGTGCTGCTCCTGCAAGTGCACCGAGTGCGGCACGTCTGTTTTTGTGATGGCCTTTGGTATTGTAGCCGATCACAGCACC
>WFYB01000010.1 GCA_015490315.1 Sulfurovum sp.
ACAAAAATGTAAAGATCGTACGGATCGTCACGACATCCGTCCCGGAGGACAACAGCTACTGTCAGGATGAAGATGAGTGGGTTGTGCTGCTTGAAGGTGAAGCCAAGCTGGAGATAGCAGGCGAGAAGAGAGTCCTACGCAAAGGGGATACCCTCTTTATCCCCGCCAAAACATCTCACAAGATTCTCCATGCAGCCAAAGGGACGCTATGGCTGGCTGTACATATCTTTTAGAGCGATTGTTTTAACTCCACATCCCTCAAACTTCTTGCATCGGGATTTCTGGCGATCTTGAGTGCCATATCGATCCACTCCAGAGACTCGATCCTTTGCGGTGAAGCGATTAGTGATATTCTGGTATCCGGTGCATCGTAGTAGTGGAGTTCAAAGCCGTTCTCATGCAGTCCCATACGGGTCGCCGCCGCTGTAGAGTAGGTCGTCAATACCGCATCATCACTGCAAAGTGCACGGATATCGGCAAACCACTCTCTCGTCCAAAGCATCGGATTGACCTTGGGGCTGAAGGCATCTTGATAGACAATATCTATTTTATCAGTGAGTAAGGAGCAGGGAGCAGGGAGTAGTTTAGGGATTGTTTTTCTTGCATCTCCTATGAGAATGCTGATTTTGAACTGTTCATCTTCATAGTGAAAATCATTCGAGAGTGCTTCGATCACTCGACGCAATGTGTCAAACTCAGGCGGGTACGTAAACTCTTTCAGAGATCGTACCAGTGCTTCATCAAACTCCGGAGAGATGATCTCGACTTTGATATCCAACTGCTGTGACTTTATATAGTGAAGTGTCGCAAGCGTATTGTAGCCCAGACCATAGCAGATATCGAGAATCCGTAAAAAAGATTTGCCCTCATGCAACGTCAAAGCCGGGATGACATGCTTGTTCAGGCTCTCCCTGAGTGCACCGTCTTTGGGAGAGTGGTAGGATTCGTCAAACTCTTTGGAGTAGAGTGTCAAAGAGCCATCATCACTGACAATGGTCTCTTTCTCCCCTCTTAATGTTTCGTTGTACACACAATGCTCCACATCTATCTCTATCAAAGGGCAACCACAAGGGATTGCCCCTACGCAACACTATACCAAATTTCTATAGTCCAATCTCATCAAGCTCTTTGAATTTGAACGCATTGATGATATCCTCGAGGCTCTCCTCTTGACGTGTGACCAGCACCATCATCCCCTCTTCCATAAACTCCATATAGTTCTCATATTTATTCTTCAGAATGACAAAATCGATCCAGTCCTCGCCTGTCTCCATCCTGTCGTCGAAAAAACGAATCGACTGTGCCTCTCCCGCATCGAAATCGATGAGTGCCCACTTTTTCATCTCAGGCAGCGTCGCTATCTTTGCATCCGTTCCGGCATCACTCTCTACGGGTACGAGAATCAGCATAGATTCCCCTCTTTTTCAAGTTTTTTCAATGCCTTTTTGCTTAGCTTAAGCTTTTTGTTGCTCATCTTGCCGATCCCTCTTTGTAGTACCTTGTCTGCGATCAGCTGCGCCTCCCCCAGAGAGTGCATTTTGCAGGTACCGCACTGATAGATGTTGAGCTCCGGGATATCTGCTTCACTTTTGACATTTAGCACATCTTTCATCGCCTTTTTCCATGCTTTGGCAACCTCTTTTGCTTTGGGCTTGCCAAGTACCGACATATAAAACCCTGTGCGACACCCCATCGGAGAGAGATCAATGATCTCTGTATCTTTGTCATTGAGGTGATCACGCATAAACCCTGCAAAGAGATGCTCCAGCGTATGGATACCTTTTTCCGGAAGGATCTCTTCATTGGGTACACAAAAGCGTAGGTCATAAACAGTGATAGGATCTCTGCTTGGTGAACTCATCTTCTTCGCCAGCCTCACAGCCGGTGCCTTCATCTTGGTATGATCTACAGTAAAACTATCTAAAAGTGGCATGGTATTTTCCTTCATATCATTTTTCAAATTATAACGGAAAAAGTAAATAGGTAGTAGCAAATAATAAATAGTTCTTGGAAAAAGATATAAAAATATTAGAAATAGATAGAAAAGCTTAGATTTGGTGCAGATTTATTCTAACAGCGTGAGTGGAGAGAGGGAGCATACTTAGAGTATGTGACCGAACGGAACGAAGCCGTTCGGATAAGGATTAGTAAAATGTGTGGATTTGGTGCAGATTTTGACAAGCGGCGTGAGTGAAGCGAAAGAGCTTACTCAAATGTAAGTGACTGAGCGTAACGAAGCCGCTTGTTGAAAGATGTGCGAAATCCACGCATTTAGACGCGTGCTTCTTCACGACGCTGCAACATCTCCCAATAATCATCCACACCCTTCTGAATCTCATCGATAACATGTCTGTATTCAGGCTTGAAGAGGTGCTTGTAACGTCCTTGTGCCGCGAGGTAATCTTCTACCTTGAGTACATTTTTTGGCCTATAGAGGATATTGAGCTCATGCCCGTCAATGATCTCATAGATCGGGAACATCAGTGAATCTGTCGCAAGGTCAGTGATGCTGATCGTGTCTTTTGGCTCAAATTTCCACTCTGTACAACATGGGGATACAGTGTTGATAAAACATGGTCCCTCTGTCTCAAGCGCTTTTTGGAATCCTTTTGCCATAGACTTCCACTTGTTTGGTGCAAGCTGCGCAACATATGGTGCACCGTGTGCCGCCATGATCGATACGATGTCTTTCTTCTTCTCTTTTTTACCGTAAGAGTGTTTCCCTGCCTGTGCAGTGGAAGTAGTCGCACCGATCGGTGTAGCAGAAGATCTCTGTCCGCCGGTATTGGCATAGTTTTCGTTGTCAAGACAGATATAGGTAAAGTCATGGCCTCTTTCAAAGGCACCTGACATCCACTGGAAACCAATATCAAATGTCGCACCGTCTCCT
This sequence comes from Sulfurovum sp., assembly GCA_015490315.1. Lineage (GTDB taxonomy): Bacteria > Campylobacterota > Campylobacteria > Campylobacterales > Sulfurovaceae > Sulfurovum. Next base: position 2,891 of record WFYB01000010.1, read on the forward strand.
CCGAATGCTACAAATTTGACCGGTGCATCATTGTCTGAGAGTGTACCTTTTCTTTTTCTCGCTTTGTGCATCGCTTCGGCACCACCTATTGCTGATGCTGCATTTTCGAACCCGATATGTATCCATGAGGTATCCCATGAAGTAAACGGATAGACTGCCGTGGAAACTTCCAGACACCCTGTATTGGTACCGATAACAAGGTTGTCATCGGTACAGTTCATAAGCTCTCTTACGATCATAGAGTGCGCACATCCCGGGCACAGTGTATGTGCACCCTCGAAACGGTCATTTGCCGTTGAAAATTCTTTTAGGTTTTTGACTGATGTAATTGCCATTTTTAACTCCTTTTTGTCTGGAAAAATCCGAGTTTCGGTCCTCTTAGACCTGAGAACTGCTGGATATCTGTTGTAACATAGCCTGCATCGGCATTTGCTTTCTGCTCTCTAAAGATATTTTTTGCATCTTCGATAGAGAAGTCACGTCCACCCAGTCCGTAAATATAGTTAGTCACCAATGGACGTTTCGGTGTCGTATAGAGCGCTGCGGAGACTTCATTAAAGAAGGCACCCATTGCACCACCTGGACTTGAACGATCGGTCACACCGACTGACTTGACGTTTTCAAGCGCATCTCTGACCAGATCGAACGGGAAAGGTCTAAAGGCTCTGATCGCAACCACACCGGCTTTGATCCCCTCTTCGTCTCTAAGCTGCTTGGCTGCCACACGTGCCGTCTCGACTGTCGTACCAAGACCCACAAGTGCGACTTCCGCATCTTCCATCATATAACTTTCGACACGCTTGTACTTTCTGCCAGAGATCTTCTCGAACTCTTCAAATACCTTGTCTATCACCGGACGGGAATCCATCAGTGCCTTATGCTGCTTGGCTTTATGTTCAAAGTGCCAGTCTTCCTCAGTCTGTGCACCGTATGTGACAGGTCTGGAGAAGTCGAGCATATCATCGACAGGCTTGAAGTCACCGACAAACTTGTATGCCTCTTCATCACTGAGCGGATAGACATTCTGTGCCGTATGCGATGTGATAAATCCATCCTGGTGTACCATCACAGGGAGCCTGACAGAGTGATCTTCTCCAATCTTGAAAGCACAGAGTGCCAGATCATAGGCTTCCTGTGCATTAAATGCACCCAATTGGATCCAGCCTGAGTCACGTCCAAGATACATATCAGAATGGTCACCACGCACATTCAGCGGTGATGCGAGTGCACGGTTGACAACGTTGAGAACGATAGGAAGTCTCATCCCAGATGCCTGATAGAGTACCTCAGCCATCAGTGCAAATCCCTGCGAAGAGGTCGCTGTAGCGACACGCCCACCCGATGCAGAGGCACCGACACAGGCAGACATCGCCGCATGCTCAGACTCGACCATCACAAATTCACCGTCGATGTAACCGTTGGCAACATACGATCCATAGTTCTCAACGATCGGCGTAGAAGGTGTAATAGGGTACGCCGCCATGACATCCACATTCGCCTGTCTCATTGCCTGAGAAGCCGCATAGTTACCATCCCAAACTTCTCTGTCTTGTAATTCAAAAATCTCTTTTGGCATTTTGCTTCCTTACTTCTTTTCTTTTTTCTTTTTTTCCGGCCACTGAGAAAGTGCATTCTCAATATCCTCATGTTCGTTGAACATCAAGAGCGATTTAGGGTTTGTCGGACATACTTCCACACAAACTTCACACCCTTTACAGTGATCATAGTCGATCCCGAGCATCTGCTTGTCTCTGGAGATGATCGATGTATCCGGACACCATACCCAGCAGTTCTGGCAGTCGATACAGACATCCATATTGAATACCGGCTTTACCACTCTCCACGATGCAACGGTCGCGGTATATGAGTTGTAGTGAGAATAATCTCTCTCTTCCTGCTTCAGATGTGCGATATTGGAAGCATCCCCTTCAAATGAAGGAAGGATACTCCCCTGTGTCACCTCATCCCACCCCAGCAGATCCTTACCTGCTTCCAGTTCATGAAGTCCTCTTTTTTCCGTTGCTTTCAGTTTGATATCTTGCATGCTCTATCCTCTTCTACTTAACTTCATTGTATGCTCTAGTGATCGCTTCCATATTCGCATCGATGATCTTCTGCGGGAACTTTTTGAGTACCCTTTTCATATTTTCCAGAAAATAATCGAGTTCAAACATGCCGGAGACTTTAACAAATGCACCGAGCATAGGCGAGTTGGGCATAGATCTTTTGATCGTATCCAGTGAGATCTGGATACAATCGACCACATATACCCTATCCTCTTTGCCCTGCAGCGCAGGTATCTCTTTGATCAGCTCCTCTTTATCCAGATGCGTCGTGATGATATACTTGGTCGTCTCTTTGTCGTTCATCGTGATATCATCTGTCATCGCCAACGCCGGGTCGATGACCAGTACATAGTCCGGATACATAAATTTCGCATGGTTAAAGATCTGCTCATCAGCAATTCTGTTATAGGCTCTCAATGCCGCTCCCCTTTTGGCAGAACCGTACAGTGCAAATGCCTGTACTTCCTTACCGGTCGTAGCAACCACATCGCCCAATCCTTTCGCACCGCTCACGGCACCCTGACCCGCACGACTGTGCCATCTGATCTCTGTCATAATTTCTCCTATATAAATACTATATTTTGCTCTATTGTAATGATGTCACTCTTAAATTGCGCTTGAAATTACAATTTTTTTAACCTCAACTTATAATGCGATGATAAACTGCACAGCTTCATAGGCGCTTGGGCGTATAATCTGCGTACATCCGGCAAGCGTCTCATAGTCTGCATAGCCGCATGTGACACCCACGCCGTCTATCCCGGCAGCTGAAGCTGCCTCCATATCCATGCAGGTATCACCGATCATCCAGTTATTATCAGTTGTAACACGTTCGAGCTTCAACAAAGCTTTAAGTATCGGCTCCGGATGGGGCTTTGGATGCTCCACATCCTGTCTGCCGATCAAGACATCAAAGTACGCCATCAGACCCAGATGTTCCAGCAGCTCACGTGAATATTTGCCTGTCTTTGTCGTCACGACCCCCAGCTTTGCATACCCATATGCGAGCTCTACCGCCTCTTTTGCCCTGGGCAGCAGAACCGTCTTTTGCAGGTGTACTGTCCTATAGTGCTCCTTGTAGGCCTGCACATAAGCATCCACCTTCGACTCCCCAACACCAAGCCGGGCGAACATCGTCTCAAGCGGATAGCCGATCAGTCCCTTGATCTCATCCTCAGGAGGTACCCGGTCTCCGAAATGTCTGAATGCCGCGGCAAAACTCTCAAGTATCGCTTCGGTGGAGTCTATCAGTGTACCGTCAAGGTCAAAAAGTATGGCTTTGTTCCTCTTGTTTTCTATCATTGATCCTCCACCTGTGTTGTATTTTGCGGTCGTTTCTTGTGCTTTTTAAGATCTGGATCGGGGTTGAAGAGCCATATCGTCACGATAGGCACCACAAAACCGACCAAAATCACGATCCAAAGCAGTATGCCCAGCTCATCGTAGTTCGCCGGTGTGACTACGACCCCCTCTTTCTTGATCTCACGTGTGACCACAAAGATCTTGTTGAGATATTTGCTCAGCAGCCCCGAGGCACTCAGTGCGATGTTCATCAAAGATGCCATCAGTGCAAACCATGTCCCTTTTTTGCCCTCTGGGGCATAGATCGCGACAAGCGTAAGCATCAAAACACCGGCAATGTAGTCAAAGGGTGAAGCGAGCGCTGTATCGACCAGTGCGACGGTACGCGCATCAAGCCCAAGCTTCTCGTGGATACCGTAGTACATCCCAAGCACAGGGAGTGCGAGCAGCGTACTGATCACCGTCAGAAAGATAAGCACCTTGCCGATCGACCTATCCACGATAAACTTCGCACCAATCCACATCCCAAGCAGTGCGATACCGCCGCCTATCATCGAGAGTTTGGCAAAAAAAGCTTCATCAAACCCCAGTTTGTCGATCTCCCACCACTGCAGTGCGGGGCCGATACTTGGCATCGCCCTGTAGACAAAGATCACTATCATCGCCATTTTGATATGGTGAATCGTATTAGGATCGAGATCTTCGATCAGTGTACTGAGCAGATAGAGTACAACACCCAGCGACACGACAAAGACGATCTCCTGTGAGTATGGCACCTCATTGTAGCCTATAAGCACCACAAACGCTGCAAATGCCAAGCCGCCAAAAAGCACCTGCTTGTTGAGTGGAGAGCTCTCAACGGGATTGAGCTTGACGACACTTACTCCTATAATAGAAAGGATCGGGATAAAAAGTGACCACTTAAAGACTGTCTCATAGCCAAATTTGTCTGCGGCGATACCCCCGAGCCACCCCATCAAAAAGATCGCCAGACCGAGTGAAAGTCTGGAGAGTACCTGGATAGTCGCCAGCTCTTTTTTGAGTGCTTCGGGCGACTGATACTTTTCTACCACTTCTGTCGTCATGGTATCTGCTACGACATCCTGCATCACAAATCCCACAACCCCAAGTACCGATGCGAAGATATAAACCTTTTCTTTAGAAAACCCGGCGATCCAGCTGTGGTGTCCCACGATGCCGATAAGCAATATCGTGCTTGCAGCGATCAGCAGCGCACCGATATAGACATAGACCTTGCGGTTGGAGCCGAATATCTTGACCGAATCGACCATCTGCCCAAAAACCATCTTGATCGTCCACGGTACCGTTAGCCATACGCCCAGTGCGACCAGATCCTCCGCACTGAGCGCAAGCTCCTTTTTGACCCAGAAATCCTTGGCAATTGCAGTAAATACACTCGCCCCGTAGGCAAAGTAGATCAGCAACAGCGGTACATACCGCATTCTCAATGCGCGAATAGGTGCAAGTAGCGTTTCCCAAATAGCTTTCATGCTCTCGTTCGTTTCCTTCCTTGTTGCATTGCGGGATTGTAGCACAGCTTTGCAAACAGCGTGATAATCATACCATTAGAGTCCGAAAAACATCAGTTCCATTGATAAGGATCTTCCAAAACAGAGCCATTTCGCAAGGACTTTCTCCACAAACTGATAAGCAAATCAAATTATAACTATAAAAGAGAGTGAATTTAATAGGTTTTTAAATGTTCTTGTCATAGAATGAATAGACAAAATACATTAAGAGGAAGGATCGCTATGGCACGTGTAGTTGTTATGGGTGGCGGTGTCTCAGGACACACCGCTGCGACATTTATGAAAAAATGGCTGGGTAAAGAGCACGACGTTGTCGTCGTCACCCCAAATTCACAATGGAACTGGATTCCGTCAAATATTTGGGTCGGTGTAGGACAGATGCAGAAGAAAGATGTGGTTTTCCCATTGGCACCGATCTACAAAAAAGCAGGGATCGACTATAGACAGGCAAAAGCTGTCTCTATCCACCCCGAGGGCAAAGAGACAGATCCGACACCTTACATCACCATCGAATATACCAGTGAGGATAAAAAGGGTCAAACAGAAGAGATCAGCTATGACTATCTGGTCAACGCCACCGGACCGAAGCTCAACTTTGATGCAACTCCAGGTCTGGGTGACGGCAACGGTCAGATAGGTAACCATACTGTCTCTGTCTGTACCGCAGACCATGCAGTCCATGCCAATCTCGAACTCAAAAAAATCTTCGAAAAAGCCAAAAAAGGCGAACGCCAGAAGATTCTTGTAGGAACGGGACACGGTATGTGTACCTGCCAGGGTGCTGCTTTTGAGTATATCTTCAATATTGAGCATGAAGCCAACAAAGCCGGTGTCAGAGATATGCTCGATATCAAATGGATCTCCAACGAATCCTTCCTTGGTGACTTCGGTATGGGCGGTATGCATATGAAAGTCGGAGGCTATGTCGTCAGCTCCAAGCTCTTCGCAGAATCACTCCATGCAGAGCGTAACGTACCTTGGATCATCGGTGCACACGTCAACAAAGTCGAAGAGGGGAAAGTACACTATGAACTGCTCGACGGTACTACCGGTACCGAAGAGTTCGACTTTGCGATGCTTATCCCGCCCTTTGGCGGTGTAGGGCTCAAAGCCTACGACAAAAACGGTGAGGATATCACAGAGAAGATCTTTGCTCCCAACGGTTTCATGAAAGTAGATGCCGACTATACGGCAAAACCGTATGAAGAGTGGAAAGCAAGCGACTGGCCGAGAACCTACCAGAACCCTGACTATAAAAATATGTTTGCGGCCGGTATCGCCTTTGCGCCGCCGCATCTCATCTCCAAGCCAGCCACATCGCCTAACGGTACGCCGATCAACCCGACACCGCCAAGAACCGGTATGCCTGCGGGTATCATTGGAAAAGCCGTCGCACACTCTATCTGCAGTATGATCAAAGATGGAGAAAATGCGCATATCCATGAAGCATCGATGGCGGAAATGGGTGCGGCATGTGTCGCCTCTGCCGGTAAAGGGCTCTTTGACGGGCAGGCAGCAGCGATGACGGTCTATCCAGTCGTCCCAGACTATGACAAATATCCCGCTACCGGACGTGATCCGGAGTACACCTACGGAGAGATCGGTCTTGCAGGACACTGGATCAAGCATATCCTGCATCATATGTTCATCTACAAAGCCAAACTCAAGCCGGGCTGGACGCTGATCCCTGAATAATATCAGCGGTCACAAAACCATTTGCAAGGCACTGCCTTGCGTGATACAATAACCAAAAGGAGAAAAAAATGAATGATCCATTATTGAACTTTCGTAAAAACCCGCAGTTTACAAACACGATGATCCCGGATCGTTTTGTCAGATTTATGCGCAAATGTGTTATTTGGCAATTCATCCGCTTTACAGTGATCAATATCAAAATGCTGATCGTTGTCAGCAAAAGTCACTGATGGGAGTTTATCCCTTTTTGATCACCAGCAGCGGCAGCATGCCGAAGTAGGACAGTGTCCCGTAAGCGTGATCGATATTGACATCGGGCTTGATCTCTTTGATCATAGCCTTGATATCCGCTTCATCCATATCCCCAAGATACTCCCCTTCCCCATGATCCTCTTTGTAAAGTTTCACAAGCAGATGCGTAGGTTTCTCTTCTGTATATTTCCAGATTGTCATAATATAATGCCTTTGTAGCGGTATTGTCCCGGATTATAGCGAAAATATAAAGGGTGATGTGTATAAAAGTGAAGTGATAAATGTAGCGTTCCAAAGAGAAACGCTTTGGAGATAAGAAAGCGATGTCTTTCGGAAAAGATCCGAAAAACAGAAGCCACTATCTTTTTGAGAACTGTGGAGAACGTCTCGCTTTTTTCTTACCTGGCTTCTTACGCTCAACCACTCTGGAGTCACGTGTGAGAAGACCCATTGGCTTGAGGATCGCTCTAAATGACGGTTCGAACTCAACCAATGCTTTGGAGATACCGTGCTTCACTGCATCTGCCTGTGCAGAGTAACCGCCGCCAAGCGTTGTTGCTCTGATGTTCATAGACTCGAGCTGCTTTGTCGCTTCAAGTGGCAGTCTGACTTTCATCTTGAGTGTCTCATGTCCGCCGAGCCACTGGTCAAGTGTTTTGCCGTTTACAAGGATCTCACCGTTACCTGGTGTAAGCCAGACTTTGGCGATCGCCGCTTTTCTTTTTCCTGTTGCATAAACTGTTGCCATTATTTAGCCCCTTTGTTGATCTGTGCAGTGTGCGGATGCTCGCTTCCGGCATACACTTTGAGTTTCTTGAGCATTTGTCTGCCGAGTGTAGTCTTTGGAAGCATACCTCTTACAGCAAGCTTGTAGAGCTTTTCTGTGTGGTTTTCAAGCATATCACCCAGTTTTTTACTCTTGGTAGAACCGAAGTATCCAGAGTGTGTAAAGTACTCTTTCTCATCCAGTTTTACACCTGTAAATTTCGCTTTTTCAGCATTGATGATAACGACGTAATCACCGCAATCAACGTTTGGTGTAAATGAAGGCTTGTGTTTACCTCTGAGTAATGTAGCAACTTCAGTCAAGATACGTCCGAAAGTTTTACCTTCAGCATCGATCAGGTGCCACTCTCTTTGTACTTCATGAGGTTTTGTGACTTTTGTCATTTTCATGATGATTTTCCTTGTATGAACTATAGTCAAAGGGGCGATTGAGAGCACCCTAAACTATTTTGTGAACGGATTGTATCCACATAATCTTAATATTTATTTAAATTCAGTTAAATTTAAGTTTATATACTCGATTTTCTCTTTTTCGAGGTAGAGGATCACCCCTCTGCTCTCTCTACCGGTCAATACCTGCACCGCGCTGACATAGGATGCGACCTGATGCTGATGTTTGAGCATCCCCTTTTTGGAGCTCTTGTAGTCGACCACCACATAGTGATCAGGGTACTCGAGCAGCAGATCGATCTGCTTGAGTTCCCCCCGGTAGCTGAGGGAGCGCTCTTTGTAGATCTTGGCACCCTCGATCAACCCGGCAAACTGTCTGTCCTCCAAGAGTCTTTCGATACGGCTGCGGATATCCTCTATCTCCTCTTCACAGAGCAAAGCGCCATAGCGTCCCCGCATCGCAGCAAGGGCACGCTGCAGACTTGCTTTGTCAAAAGCTGCCATCATCTCCAGCGTATAGTGCAGCGCCGTCCCAAAGCGAACTGAGCGTTGATCGATCTCTTCCTCTTCGCCTCTTTGCCCAGACTCCTGTACTCCGTAATGGTGCAGTGTCACGCGCTTGGGCAGTGCGGGGCTTTCAGTACGTCTCTCCTGCTTGGCTGTCGCACTCTTGACGCCTCTGGTGAGTGCCTGCATGCCGATCTCATCAAAGATAGAACCCTCCGCCTTCTTGAGTATGGTCATCCCCTCTACGGCACGGGTGAGTGCAACATAGAGGACGTTGAGCCTGTCTTTCCCCGAAGCTGCTTTGCGCGCCTCTATCACTTGCGCATAGACGCTGTCAAGATATTCGCGCCCTTTCATCCGATAGAAGATACGCTCCACATGAAGATCATCGTTGTAGTGGTAAATCAACGGTGCCTTGTCGCTGTTGGGTCTGGTCATCTTGTCCACAAGGATCACATGCCCAAACTCCAATCCTTTCGAGCCGTGTATCGTCATGATCTGCGCACCGTGCACACTCCCCTGTGCCACAGCGATACGGGAGGTGGCAAACTCCTCGAGAAAATCGGGGATATTCTCAAACCCGGCGGCAAACTCCATCAGCTTCAAAATGTTGCGGTCTGCCTCGAAATAGTCAAAGGTCTTTATCAACCTGTCTATCACCTCCAGAGGCTCCATAAAGGTAGAGAACCACGTCAGATCGACCTCTTCGAGCCGTTTGCCTGTATATTCGAGCATTGCCTGCGCATCGATCTCCTCTCCGTAGAAAAGGTAGGATAGCATCGCAGCCAAAGCGGCGATCTTGGGAAGGAATTTGAGCGAACTTGAGGTTTTAAGCAGTGTTGGGATACCGGCCGCTTCACATGCTTCCTGTACCTTCTGCCCATCCTTGTTGGTACTGACAAGCAGCGCGATATCATCTACCGCCACCCCCAGATCGAGCAGTCTATTCAGCTCGGTGAGAGCAGACGCTATCAGATCCTCACTCTCTTCTATCTCTATGACCTCGACATACCCCTGGGGGGCATCTGCTCTGTTCTTTTGGGGGATATATCCCGGCATGGCTGGCTCAAACCAGCGATTGACCTGTTCTACCACATGTCTGCTGCTGCGGTAGTTGGTATCCATCGGCAGCACCGGTATACAGTAGTCATCCGCCACTTTATCAAAGAGCTCCTCCACCCCGCCACGAAAACGGTAGAGGGACTGCTTGGTATCCCCTACATAAAAAAAGCTTCTAAACTCACTCTGCCCCACACCTGCAAATATCTCATCGATGAGCGGTTTAAGCAGCAGAAACTGCAGTGTCGAAGTATCCTGAAACTCATCGAGCAATATATGCTTGAACTTCGCATCGAGCTTGAAATACAAAAACTCTTTGGAGATACTCTCATAGAGCAGTCGATAGGTAAAATAGCTCAGATCATCGAAGGTCAACACACCAGTCTGCTTGGCATAGGAGATCGTTGCGTTCTTGTAGTGGTCATAGAGGGCAAAGAGATTGTGCAAAACGATACGCTCTTTGGCTTCCATCCACTCTCCCAGCAGCTTCTTCAATGCTAAAAATACTTCATCGATCTGCGAGTTTGCCTCTACAGATTTTTTATACCATTGGTGCTCAGTAAGGCTCTCTTTGGCAAAGACCGATTTGGATGCCAATGTTTTGATCTCATTTGGCTCAAAGTTTGCAATGGCTGACTTGGAGGCTTTTGCCTCTACAACCAGCGTATGAAGGCGTTGCCTGCAGCTTTCAATCTGTGCTTCGATCTCTTGAAGGTTAGGCATCTTATAGTCAGCAGAAGGCAGAAGCGGATCGATCTTGTAAAAATCCTGCATCAGTGCAAAGATCTTGGCAAAGCGTTTGTCCTCTATATCCATCGCCAGCTTAACCAGTCGGCCAAGCCCGCCGTCACGCTCAACCTCTTCGAGAAACAGTATCTCCAGCTTCTCTTCACTC
>WFYB01000011.1 GCA_015490315.1 Sulfurovum sp.
AAGACAAAAAACTGGGTATTATCGGTTTTGGAAATATCGGTTCACGTGTCGGCAAGCGTGCCAAAGCGTTTGAGATGGATGTGGTAACCTATGACCCGTACATCGACCCAAGCAAAGCAACCGATCTTGACATCGAGTACACTAAAAACTTCGATGACATTCTCTCATGTGACATTATCACGATCCATACACCAAAAAACCAAGAGACGATCGGCATGATCGGCAAGGATGAGATCGCCAAGATGAAAGAGGGCGTGATCCTCATTAACTGTGCCAGAGGCGGGCTCTATGATGAAGAGGCACTGCTTGAGGGGCTCAAATCGGGCAAGATCGCGATGGCAGGTATCGATGTCTTCAACAAAGAGCCGGCAACGGATCATCCTCTGCTTGATCTGAACAACGTTACGGTCACGCCGCACCTTGGTGCCAATACGCTTGAGTCTCAGAGGAATATCGCAACACAGGCAGCGGAAAATGCGATCGCGGCAGCAAAAGGGATCGCCTATCCTAATGCGCTAAACCTGCCTATCAAAGAGAACGAACTGCCTGACTTTGTACGTCCTTATCTTGAGCTAATCCAGAAGATGGGTCACCTCTCTGCACAGATTAAAAGAAGTGCAGTGAAGTCTATCAAGGTGACTGCCAAAGGTCCAGTGAGTGATTATGTGGAATCGATGGGTACATTCGCTACAGTCGGTGTACTCACAGAGTCTTTGGGTGACCAGATCAACTATGTCAATGCTGAATTTGTCGCAAAAGAGCGTGGGATCGAGATCACGAAAGATGTCAAACCAAACACAAGCGGTTTTACCAACAAAGTTGCTGTCAAACTGACAACTCAGGATGGTACGATCGAGATCGCCGGTACGGTTTTTGATGACAGTGTACAGCGCATTATCGAGATCGATGACTATATCCTGGATGTAGAGCCCAAAGGTACGATGGTCTTCTTCCGTAACACTGACACTCCGGGTGTGATTGGAAACGTCGGTCACATTATGGCTGAAAACGGTCTCAATATTTCTGACTTCAGGCTTGGACGTGACAGCAAGCAGCAGGCTCTGGCAGTCGTACGTGTGGATGGTCAGGTCACCAAAAAGGTGCTTGATGAGCTCGGTGCGCTTGATGCCTGTATCAGCGTCAGCCACGCAACACTTTAATCAAAAAACATACAGATACTCTGATATCTGTATGTTTTCATCCTCTTTCAACAATCCTATTTATAACTTCGTTTCATTTTAATCATTAAATTAAATTATATTGGGTATAATCCCGAAAAAATATAAGTCTTATTTATAGTAATAGAATACGCTCTTTGCTATAATAGATAAATTTAAAGGAGCTGCATGATGAAAAGGTATCTTGTTCTACTGTTGGCGGCTATGCCACTTTTTGCAGGTATTGCACACCTCACACTGCCGCAGGCACTTCAGATCGTCAAAAAAGACAACCTGGAGCTGAAAATCGCGCGATTTAACGAGCAGATGAAGCAATATGAAGCCAAAGCGGCAAGCGGTCACCACTATGGAAAAGCGGAAGCAACAATGATGGCGATGCGTTCCAATGATGCGGGGAATGTGTTTGGCTTTAAGCTTCAGAGCCGTGAAGCCTCATTTGGTGATTTTGGATTCAAGGATTTTATCAATCCTCTGGGAAATGCGATCTATGGGGCATCTCAGGGCAATCCACCTGCAGATATGAGCGGGCTTTTACAGTTACAGCCTGATGATCTTAACTATCCGAAAGCGCGAAATCACTATCTGACCAAGTTCTCCTATATGCTACCTATCTACACCGGTGGAAAGTTGACTGAGTATGGTCGTATCTCCAAGGCGATGGTGCGTATGGCGCAGTATGATACGCAAAAACTTCTCAACGAGAAGCTCTTTCAGACGCGCAAGACATTTTATGATATCACACTGGTAGAAAACTATATCCGAAATCTTGGAAAGATCATCAGTAATATCCGCCGGCTCAAAGCGGTGGTCAAAGCGATGAAGAGAGAGGGATACGCTCAGCCAATCGATGTGATGGAGGTTGATGCACGTTTGGCGGAAGCTAAGAGTATGTACAACCAGGCGAAGCTCAACCGTGATCTTGCCTATCAGTTCCTCTCTTTTTTGCTCAACAAAGAGGTCAGTTCGATCAGACACGTCAATGAAATGGCACCGATGCCCCACGTCAGCAAGGCGGATATAGAATCGAAAAACATCGATATCCAAAAAGCGATTTTGGGTCTGCAGATCTCCAAGATGGCGATCAATGTAGAGCGGGCAAATTTCCTGCCGACACTCGGCGGTTTTGCAGAGTATGGCAGTGCGGACAATGTAATCTGGAATGAGTTTAGAAAAAAAGACTTTTATACCGTAGGGCTGCAGTTGAAGTGGAACATTTTCAACGGAGGGATCGACAAAGCGAACTATGAGAAGGCGAAAGTTAACTATATGATGGTGCATGACCAGGTAGAGCTCGCCAAAAAAGGTATCGGTCTGAAAGTGGACAAGCTCAAGACAGAGATCGGCAGTATAGAGGCGGATATCCAAAGTTATAAAAAACAGCTCCGTTTTGCCAGAGCAGTCTATGCAAACTATAAGGCGCGCTATCAGGAGGGATTGGTCTCTATCTCCGATCTTTTGATCAAGCAGTCCAAAGAGCTGGAGATGCTTTTGAAGCTTTTGACAGCCAAGAACAAACGTAATACCAAGATATTCCAACTCAACAGTATCTTGAATCAAGGAGAGAAACTATGAAGGGTACAGTTATGAAAAAATGGATCGTTTTAATCAGTATATTGGTACTGGGTACAGCGGTAGAAGCCGTAGAAATTGATTTGACGGGTGCGGTGGTTTCCAACAACCAGAAGATGATGACAAGCCGCTATATGGGATTTGTAAAAAATATGGCGGTTTCGGAGGGGGATATCGTCAAGAAGGGGCAGTTGCTCTATGAGATAGACTCCAAAGAGATCGAAGCGGCAGAGCGTCAGGTCGACCTGGCGATCTCTCAGGCGAGACTGGCGCTGCAGATGAACAAAAACCAGCTTAACAACGTGCTCAAAAACCTCGCAAGACACAAACGGCTTTATGCAAAGAAGATGGTCTCAAAATATGAGGTGGAAAATCTCGAACTGATGGCAAAAAACCTCAGGGATATGGTCAAAATAGCCCAAGAGCAGGTCAAACAGGCAGAGGCGAAGAAGCAGGAGGTACTCAACCAGTACAACTACCTGAAGATCAAGGCACCCAATGACGGTGTGATCGTAGCGAAAAAACTCAATGAGGGAGAGATGGCAATCCCGGGGATGCCGGCAGTGATACTGACAGATCTCAGCAAGCTTGAGATCGTTGCTGAGATCTCGGAAACACAGCTTCCCTATATCAATCTTGGCAAAGAGGTAGAGGTGGAGATCCCCTCACTCGGGCTGAAGACAACCGGGAAAATCGTTTCGATCATTCCAAACTCCAACCCGATGACCCACAAGTTTAAGATCAAAGTCAAATTTGACAACAAAGGCAAATCGGTCTATCCGGGTATGTATGCCAAAATACACATCAAAGCTTAGGGGATAAGCTATGGAGATTATCAAAAAGAATTATCAACCTAAAGATATAGCAGGGAAGCTGGCAAAAGCGTTTATCCGGAATCCGTTAACGGCAGTATTGGGTATCTCTTTGCTTCTATTGGGATATTTGGCGTTGAGTATCATGCCGCGTGAAGAGGATCCACAGATCGCCATCTCCGGCGGTGCGGTGATCGTACCGATGCCCGGAGCCAGTCCCAAAGAGATCGAAAATATCATCATCAACCCTCTGGAGCGTAAACTGCGTGAGGTTCACGGTATCGAACATATTTACGGGATGGCGATGGATAACGTCGGTATCGTCAACGTGATGTACTATATCGGTGAAGATAGAGAAGACTCAAACCTCAAGCTTTATGACAAAGTGATGCAAAATATGGATCAGATGCCCAAAGGGGTGATGCAGCCGCTGATCAAGCCGTTTGATATCGATATCGATATTCCCATTGTGACGGTGGCGTTTTATCCCAAGGAGGGCAGCAAAGTCGATGATGTCAAACTCTTTGAAATCACCCGAAAGATCCAGCAGAAGGTCAATGCGGTTGATAATGTCGCCAAGACCACGCTGGTGGGGGCGCATAAGGCACAGTACAATGTCGAAGTTGATATGGGCAAGCTCTCTGCCTACCACCTTTCACTTGGGCAGATCATGAAAGCTGTGCAGTCTATCGCTGCGGATGTACCCGATGTCAAAGGGCGCACCAAGGATAATAAACTTGTCATCTTTGGGGTCAAGAATGCGATCGAGAGTGTCGAGGATGTGGGCAATGTGATCGTCGCGCAGTATATGGGATCGCCTATCTATCTCAAAGATGTTGCAAAGGTGACTGAAGGGATCGATATACAGAACTTCAAAGATGCGAAGATACGTTTTAAAAACAAAGTAGATGAAAATCTCAGCGAAGAGAAGAAACAAGTTACACTGACTATTGCAAAGCTTGCAGGTACCAATGCGGTTTTTGTTGCAGAGGATGCGATGAAAGTGCTGCATAGCTATGATAAGGAGCTCAACAAGCTCGGTATCGGTTATCTGGTGACACGAAACTACGGTCACCGTGCCAATGAAGCGGTCAATGAGTTGATGCACCACTTGATCATTACCATTATTATCATTGCAGTGATGCTAATCTTTGCACTGGGCTTTAGGGAGTCGATCATCGTTACCTTCACGGTACCGGCTATCTTGGCGATCACACTCTTTGTCGCCTATCTCTCAGGGCAGACGATCAACCGTATTACACTCTTCGCATTCCTGCTCTCATTGGGACTGCTGGTAGATGCGGCGATCATCGTGATCGAAAATATCCATAGACACCTGCATGCACATGATGCTCATACACGTGATATGGAGGAGCTTCTGATCGAAGCGACCGATGAGATCGGTGCACCGACCAATGTCGCGACCTTGGCGATCATCCTGACGATGGTACCTATGGCATTTGTGGGAGGGATGATGGGATCGTTCATGAAGCCTATCCCCTACAATGTACCGGTGGCGCTGATCGCTTCACTCTTTGTTGCTTATATCTTTACCCCTTATTTGAGCTTGAAACTGCTCAAAAAACCTAAGCATGGTCATCATCATGACAAGGAGGCAAAATAATGAAGAAGTTTGAACGATTTGTTTATAACATCTTGGATCACAAATCCAAGAAGGTGTTGGTGATTGTTTTGACTGCAATCGCATTTGCCGCGACGATCATGATGCTGCCGACCAAAGTGGTCAAAGCAAAGATGCTTCCGGGCAAAAGTGACAATACCTTTTCAGTCTATGTAGACACCCCTACAGGCTCATCGATCCAGCAGACCAATGCAGTGAGCCAGTGTGTGATCGATGTGCTCAAAAAAGAGAAGGAGATCATGAATATCGAGCTCTTCCTTGGACAGGGTATTCCGCTGGACTATGCGGGACTTGTCAAGGGTGCGAGTATGAAGCGCACAGAGAATGTCGCAGAGATCTCGGTCAACCTGACAGACAAGCATGAGAGAGAGGAGCCTTCGTTTCTGATGGTGCAGCGGCTTCGTCCGATCGCCAAAAAGAAGTGTCTGCCGATCGTACCGGGTACCAATATCAAATTTGTTGAGCAGCCTGCAGGACCTCCGACACTGGCATCGGTTGTGGTCGAAGTGCATGGTGACAATCTCAAGCAGGATCGCAGACTTGCCTATGAGGTAGCAGATATCCTCAACAAAACCGAAGGACTCGTCGATGTCGATGTGATGACAGATGAGATCTACAAAAAGTATGAGCTTATTCCAGACAAAGAGAAGATCGCCAGAAGCGGACTCTCAGTCAAACAGGTCAACAATATCCTCTACCTCGCTTTTGAGGGGATGCAGATCGCACATAAGAACTCTAAGGATTTCCCAGACCAGGTGCCGATCTTTCTGGTACTGGACAAGGAGAGCAGAACACTCTATGCCAAGAGCTATGATGCTTTGGTGAGCAAACTCTCTTCGCTTAATCTTATGAATATGAAGGGCATGATGGTACCGCTCAATGAGGTAGTCAATATCCGTGAGGTCAACTCCAGCCCGATGATCATGCACAAGGATCTTGAACGTATGATCAATGTGGTAGCAGAGACCGATATGGTCTCACAGGTCTATCCGTTGCTTGATGCGCGTGAGAAGATGATAGAGTATTTCTCGAAGGAGTACAATGTCACCAAAGAACCGGGGATGAGCACCTATATGTTTGACCTGCATCTGACCGATAAAAAGACAGGAGAGAAGTTCCTGCTTAGATGGGATGGGGAGATGAAAGTGACACTCGATACGTTCCGTGACCTTGGCGGGGCATTTATTGCGGCATTGGTGCTGATCTTCCTGCTGCTGGTGGTCTACTACAAGAGCTTTGTGCTTAGTGGGATCATCCTGCTTGGCTCGTTCCTTTCGATCATCGGAGTGATCCTCGGGCACTGGGTAGCCAACTGGTTTACCTCGGAGACCTTCTTTTTGACAGCGACATCGCTGATCGGCTTTATCGCCCTGATGGGGATCAGCTCTCGTAACTCGCTGCTCTTGATCGACTTTGCGAAGTCTCTGATGGAGTGTCACGGTATGAAAAAGCGCGAGGCTATTGCTGTTGCGGCAGCCACACGTGCCAAACCGATCATGCTGACCGCTGTGGCGATCATCCTCGGTTCGGCACTTCTGGCGAGTGACCCGGTCTTTGGCGGATTGGGTGTGGCACTGATCTCCGGTACTGTAGCGGCGGTCTTTGTCTCGCTGCTCTTTATCCCGGTATTGATGGACAATGCCAAAGCGATGGATTTTGAACCTGCTGACCATTGTGATGTCAACAATATCTCTATCACCAAGTAGCCATACTTCTGAGATCTAAGACCTGTCCGTTTCGGACAGGCGTATCTTTTTTATCCCTCTTCAAGTTTTTTCGGATCGACAAGCAATACAACTGCCAAAGCGATGAGCAAAAAGAGCCATAGATAGTAGATCTGTCCGGAGAGTTTGTAGGCGAGTATTCCAAAGACGATGGAGCCTTGCGGCACGAGAAAAAAGAACTTCTTGGCACGTTTTTCAAAGCGTTCGAGTACTTCGGTATGAAAGGCTTCATCTATCACTTTGAGGTAGGGCTTTTTGTAGAGAAAGAGATAGAAGAGTGCCAGTTCGATCACTTTGTACCCGATCAGGAAGTAAACAAGTGGCATATGCCACCTCTGCGGGATGTAAGATGGCGGACTTATCGTAAAAAAGTAATCGACTGCCGCAGCGACAAGGGCTACGAGTATGAGCACAAGCAAAACGGTTTTTCTTCTTTTTAAGAGGGTGGTTTTGATCTGTTTCATATACAAATTATAGCAGAGCCGCCTAAGCTTTTAACCCTCTATTGGCTATAATTTTACAAAATGACACAAGGAGCTATTATGGCGACAATCGGAATGGGTGACATCAAAAAGGGTGTCAGGCTGGAAATAGACGGAAACCCTTACAAAGTAACGGAGTTTCAGCACGTAAAGCCGGGTAAAGGTGCAGCCTTTGTACGTATCAAGATCAAAAACCTCAAAAGCGGAAAAGTGATCGAAAAGACAGTGCATGCAGGAGACAAGTTCGAAGTGCCGAACCTCGAGCAGAAGAAAATGCAGTATCTCTATGATGACGGCGAGATGCTACAGTTTATGGACTCTGAGACTTTTGATCAGATCGGTTTGACACATGAGCAGGTGGGCAAAGAGATCATCGAATTTCTTGTAGATGGTATGGAGACAGATATCCTCTTTCACAACGGTGAGGCGATCACGGTAGAGCTTCCTACAACCTATGTCTATGAGATCGTCGAGACACCGCCGAACTTCAAGGGTGATTCACAAGGCGGCAAAAAGCCTGCTACACTCAATAGCGGTGCAGTCGTACAGGTACCTTTCCATCTGCTTGAAGGGGATCTGATCAAGGTCAATACAGTTGAGGGTGAATACCTCGAGAAAGCAAAATAGGCAGCTCTGCCTAAGTAAGAGGCAGCATTCGGCTGCCTCGTTTTATCAATCTTACTTCCGAGCCCTACTTTTTTACTCTAAAAGCGCGCTCGCAATCTTTGATAATCGCATCAGGCACGGTAGCGATCTTCATAAACTCTGACATTTTCAGCTTCGGATACATCACTGAGATATAGTACTTGGGATCGAGAATATAGGCTTTGCCCTCTTCGATCAGTACAGGATAGGGGAGTAGTGCGGCATTGTTGGTGCCGATACGTGTAGGGAACTTGCCTGCCCTTCTTGAGAGCTTGACCCCGATCAGTACGGCACCGTTATCGAGTTTTTGTTCAAAGAGGAGTTTTTTGTTTGCTTTCACACGTGCAAGTAGGTCATCTCCTTCGGCTACTTCGATCATATCATTGTAGGTAGGCATCCCTTTCATAAAGCGGTATTTCGGCAGAAGCTGGAACTTGAGTGCATCATCGGAGTTCTTGAGTCCCTCAAACTGCTCGTTAAGTGCTACGAGCATCTTTTTGGCTTTGCTTTGGTCGAAATCCTTCTGTAGAAAGGCTTTGCTCATATAGAGTGGGTTTGTGATGCTCAGTTGCTTCTTTTTGC
The DNA here is from genome assembly GCA_015490315.1 of Sulfurovum sp. Lineage (GTDB taxonomy): Bacteria > Campylobacterota > Campylobacteria > Campylobacterales > Sulfurovaceae > Sulfurovum. The sequence goes on from WFYB01000011.1 coordinate 8,635, forward strand.
TGTCGATCAGTACACGCATCGATGCAGCAAAGCCTCTTTTGGGGTTTTTCGCCATCTCTTGGAGTGTTTTGTTGGTAAAGATGACGGTTGTCAGCTCTCCTTTTTTGTCCAATGGAACTGCAGCAACTACTTCAAAACCGGCAGCTTTGAGTTTCTCTTCAGTGGTTTTGACATCTATATAGTTGCCGCGTAGATAGGCAGAGACGTGTCCATGATTTGCATCTCCTGTGAGTGAACTGCTGTAACCTACGGGTTCGTTGGTGTGATGCCCCGGGATGTAGTTTGGCGGCATACGTTTGGAAAATTTGATGGCGCGTGTACGTGTGATGTCACTGTTGTTTATTTTGCCGTTGACCTTTAGAACAACAGGCTTTGGAGGCTTCGGAGGGGTCGGTATCTCTATCTCGATCACCTCTTCGGGTGTCTGGATCTTTTGTGTCTTCGGTCTCTCGGGGCTATCTGCAGTTTTTTTGGTGTTTTTGCTCTCTTTTTGGGCTTCTTTAGTGCTCTCTTTGGGAGCTGCTGCCACAGCTTTTTTCTCAAACGGAGCTGTTTCTACCGGCGGTGTGACGCTCTTGGAGGGCTGCTTGGCAAGCGGTTTTGGATTCTTTTGGAGTGGGTTGACATTCTCTACGGCGGTCATACCCATCGAAGCAAGGATTTGCGGGATCTCACGGTCGAGTCGATCCATCCATGCCCTGCGTTTAGGGTCTTTGATATCAAGCGTATTTTTGACGTTGGCAAGGGCAGGCATCCCTATGACCATCTTGTTGGAGCCTTTTTTGATATAGACATACATCGTACAGGGGGCGAAGAGACCGGCATCGGGTCTTGCACCTTTGGTATCAAAGATCTGATAGGAGTAGCCCAGATGACATAGTGAATAGGTCCAGAAAGCATCATAGTCTTTCAGCACTTCTTCTCCATTGTCGGTCTGAAAGAAGTCATGATATCCTGCGATGAGATAGCTTTGTCCTATAAATGCCAGTTCGAATTTGTTTTGGAATTCATCTTTGAAATCATCTACATCAAAATCCTCAGTACGTTCAAAGGTGTATTCGAAGTTGATCATTTTTTGTTTGGTAGCATTGTGGTAGGGGATGTGGCGTTTGTGTTCAGTACCAAAGGCTTTGTCGAGCAGCGTATCGAGCGGCTTGAAAGAGGCGATATACTTCTCTCTGACAACAGGGTCGGTGATACCGAGTATATCGAGCATCGCATGGGGATCGAGATGTCCGACATGTGACTGTTTGTCATCTTTTGTTTTGTAAATGAGCATATTGAACGGAGAGAATCCGGCAAGCCTCGGATCGATATTGAGCAGGGGCATTACTACATCGTCGTTGACCACTGGGAGGAAACTCAGTACATCCAGTTGTGTAGAGCCATACTTTTTCTCATACTGGTCATTGACCCGGTGATGCGGATCGGTCAGATGAAAGCCGATCTTTTTGATCTCTTTTTCGACGATTTCGTTGTATTTTTTTTCGATATTGCCGTCAAGATCATAGATGACAGCGAGATCTTTGACCGTTTGCGCGGATGCCGGATCGCTTTGTGTAGCGGTCGCAAAGAGCAGCGCAGGCAAAAACAGTATTGCGGACAAGTGACATACCAGTTTTTTCATTTCTCTTCCTTTTAGATATATTCAATCTATAGGATAGCGTAAAAATGATAGATAAAATAAATGGATTTTTTAAATTTTGATCATATGAAGTGAAAAGCTACCAAATGTGACTTTGGCAGCTTGGGGTGAGCGTTTTTAGTCGTCTCTTGATTTTGTGGTCTCCGCAACAGTGTCATCAAGATCGTTTGAAATCGTCTTGACCGAGTCTTTTGTATCATTGGAGATAGTCTTGGTCGTGTCATTGGCATTGTCGGAGACATTCTTGACCGAATCCCTTGTGTCATTGGAGATCGTTTTGGTCGTATCATCGAGATTGTCGGAGATGTTTTTGACAGAGTCGGAAGCATCATGGGAGATGGTTGTCGTCGAATCGTTGAGATCTTCGGAAACACTCTCTACCGAATCTCTTGTATCGTGTGAGATGGTTTTGACGCTGTCTGTCGTATCTTTGGCGGTTTCGACTACCGAATCCTTGATGTCTCCCGAAGTGGTACTGACCGTATCCTTCATATCGTGGGCTACATTGGTAGTAGAGACCTGTGCATTTTCACTTGCTTCCTGGAGAGAATCTGCTACATCTGATGAGGTGTTGACCTCCATCGTCTTGATATCATCAGAGACTTTCATCGCAGACTCTTTCATGTCACTACTGACATTGGAGATCGTACGTTCACCGCTTTTACTCATCTCGACGGCGCCGTCTTTCATAGATGCGACACTATCCTTGGCATCAGAGCTGAACGTCATAGCAGCCTCTTTCATATCCTTGAACATATCACCGAAATCAAAGTCCGCCTGTGCTGTTGTCAGTATGGCAGCCGCTGCGATACATGAAGTCACTAATTTTTTCATTGTTATCCTTTTTTCTGTAGTATTCTCTTAGTAAGATAATATAATATTAGCACTAAACATTTGTAAAATAACTTAAATAGTATTAATATATTTTATATTTATTAATTAGAATTACTGTTAGATGGTAGTAAATTAAATTGGGTTATAGTAATTGTAAGAGTAGTTTATAGAAAGGAGGGTACAGCAGGAGAGACTAACTCCTGCTGCATGGATGCATAGTGACTACTTTTTCTTCGCAGCTGCTTCTTCTTTGAGTTTGAGGTACTCTTTGTACTCATCGTCAGAGATCGTTCTTACAGAGTCATTGACATTGTCAGAGACATCTTTGACAGAATCTCTTGTGTCATGAGAGACTGTTTTTGTAGAGTCGTTTGCATTGTCAGAGACAGTTTTGACTGAGTCTCTTGTATCGTTGGAGACAGTTTTGGTGGTGTCATCCAGGTTATCAGAGACAGTTTTGACAGAATCTCTTGTGTCATTAGAGACTGTCTTTGTGGTATCGCTTGCATTGTCAGAGACAGTTTTGACAGAGTCTCTTGTGTCATTGGATACTGTTTTAGCCGCATCGTTCACATCTTTGGAGACAGAGACGACAGAGTCTTTCATATCTTTAGAGGCGATACTCGCAGAGTCTTTGAGATCTTTGGTCGTGTTGGTGATAGAGCTTTGTGTATCTTCCGCCACTTCTACAGCCGTATCTCTTGTATCTTTACTTGTAGATACTTCAGCAGTTTTGAGATCGTCAGAGACTTTGACAGAAGTATCCTTGGCATCTTTACTGACGTTGGTGATCGTTCTCTCTGCACTCTTACTTGTCTCGACTGCACCGTCCTTCATAGACTCGACGCTGTCTTTCATGTCATGGCTCATGCTTGTTGCCGCTTCTTTCATGTCTTTGAACATATCCCCGAAACTAAAATCAGCCTGAAGCGATGTAAAAAGTGCTGCCGCTACGATTCCTGAAGTGATGATCTTTTTCATTGTTATCCTTTTAAATGTGATTTAGGTATTCACATCTTAACACCAAGTATTTGAATAAAAACTTAAATAACATAAAAAAATATAATCAATCTAAATGATGTTTATCAATGTAACTGAGTAGTTAAAGATAATTTGATACAATACATGCAGTTTATTAATAGATAAGGAGTGTCAGATGATGAAGCAAATCATTGCAGGAGTGTTGATCTCGGCAGGGGTCTTGTATGGAGCAGAGGCTGAGCAGAGCAAAGGGTATACACAGGCACAGCGTATTGCCGATATGCAGAAGATGGCACAGGCGATGCAGGATATTCAGTCCGGATTTTTCTATAACAATGTCGATATCGTACGTGACGGTGCCAAGACACTCAAAGCGACGATCGTGAATGTCGGTCCGACCATAGAGGAGATCACCAACAAAGATATCTATGAACAGTATATGCAAAACGGAGAAAAGATGACTCTTAAGATCAAACGCAAGATCGAGAGACGCGCACAGGAAGTGATCGACCGCTTTGAGAACGGCGATGCGGTACAGGCGCTGCAGGCATACAGCAAGATCGCAGAGCAGTGTATGAAGTGTCACGTACGTTTGAGAAAATGGTAAGACAATGATCAAAAAGCTACTTTTTGTTACAGCACTGCTTTTTTCTACAGTAAGCATAGTAAGTGCCAACGATATCGTCCTGACAGGTACTGTGGTCTCTGACGGGCAGAAGATGATCGGCAGCCGCTATATGGGGTATGTCAAGGCAGTCTATGTGAAGCTTGGGGACAAAGTCAAGCGTGAGCAGGATCTCTATGAGATAGAGTCTGCGGAGTTTGATATCATGAAGACACAGGCAAACCTGATGCTTGAACAGGCGCAGCTCGCACTCGAATACTGGAAAGATCGTCTCAAGAGCCTCAACCGAAAAAAAGAGAACTTCAAAAAACGCAAAGGCATTGCAGGATTTGACTGGGATGACCTGGAGTCACAGATAGAAAATGTCAATGCGATGCTTGAGGCAACAAAGATCATGGTCAAAAATGCTACTGAACAGGTCAAGCAGATGGCTACGACCTTCAACTATCTCAAGATGAAAGCCCCTTCAGACGGTGTGGTGGTGCAGCGCAATATCAAAGTGGGTGATATGGTCATGCCCGGTATGCTGACGATCATGATCGTCGATATGGAGGATCTGCAGATCGATGTGTCGCTCTCAGAGAGTATCTTGAAGCTGGTCAAAGAGGGGATGAAGGTGCCTGTGGAGATACCGGCGCTTGATTTCAAAACGGTTGGGTATATCAAAGCGATTATCCCTGACGCCAATCCGATGACACACAAGATCCGTATGCGCGTGGCATTTGACAAAGGTAAGACCAATATCTTCCCAGGGATGTACGCCAAAGTGGTGATCCCGGTAAAATAGTTTTGATATAATTGTGATCTCTGATAAACCATTGGTTTCATTCGATAGCTCCGGCAGTCGCAAACATGAGAAGCGTAAGCAAAAGACAACTGCTTGTCTTTTGTAGCTTCGAAACCGAAACGATCGGAGCGAATGCGAAGCCGTGGAGGTAAGCCCATTACATGGGTTAAGAGCTCCTTTGTCGCCATCGAATGAAACCTTGATTGTCTATTATGCAGAGTATTTGATTGTTTATATATAAAGGAGGTTACTATGGCAAGTGTACTTTTACCTTTGGCTCCGGGTTTTGAGGAGTTGGAAGCAGTAGCATTGACCGATGTGATGCGTCGCGG
>WFYB01000012.1 GCA_015490315.1 Sulfurovum sp.
AAGTTTTTAGTGTACTCGATGTCAAGATCGGTTGCTTTGCTTGGGTCGATGTACGGGTCATAGGTTACCACATCCATCTCAAACGCTTTGGCACGCTTGCCGACACGTGAACCGATATTTCCAAAACCGATAATACCCAGTTTTTTGTCTTTGAGTTCCGTACCGTACCAATCCTGTCTTCTCCAAACACGGTCAAGTTTCAAGTTGTTGTGTGCATAGGGGAATTGGCGTACACAAGAGAGCATATGCGCCATTGTCAACTCTACAGCAGCGATGGTGTTGGCAGTCGGTACATTCATAACGACAATGCCCTGCTTGCTCGCACCTGGGATATCTACATTGTCCACACCCACACCTGCACGGACAATTGCCGTCATCTTCTGGGCAGCCTTGAGAAACTTCTCATCTACATCGGTTGAAGAACGCGTAATTGCGATATCCGCCAGAGGGATAATCTCTTCGACAAGCTTGTCTTTGGGTTCGTCTGCCGCATTGATCATTTCGATCTCAGGGTCGTTTGAGAGGATATCCAATCCGCTTTGGTGGATATGGTCACACACTACAATTGTCTTTTTTGACATTTGAAAAAACCTTTGTATTAAATTTAAGTACCATTAAGGTGAAGAGAGTTAAGAGAAATTGCATCTGGAGCGAAGCTATCGCTTCGACCCTTTTGATGGCTTATTTTTTGAGGATGTCACCGAATGCATCACCCAGAGTCATGCTGTCATCCTGATCTAGATTGAGCTGCTCCATCGCTTCTCTCTCTTCTTGACGCTCAAGTCTTTTGACCGAGACTCTGATTCTGTCAGAGTTTGGATCGATGAAGCTGATCACACCTTTGATCTCCTGACCTTTTTCGATCTCGTCAAATTTGAGCGGATGAAGATCTTCTGTTCTGATCAGTGCATCAACATTATCCTCAAGCTGGATAAAGACACCAAAGTCTTTCTTGTCTTTGACAGTACCGGTTACGATCGAACCGTTCTTGTGATTCTGTGCAAATGCTTTAACAGGAGAATCCTCAAGTGCTTTTTTGCTCAAAGAGATCTTGCCGGCATCTTTGTCGATCTTGATGATCTTCACTTCTACCTCGTCGCCTACATTGAGCTCAGATTTAGCATTTTTGGATTTGTCCCAAGAGACTTCCTGGTTGTGAAGCAGTCCTTCAACCGCGCCCACTTTGACAAATGCACCGAAGTCAGTGATTGAAGTCACTGTACCGGTAACCACATCACCGACTCTATGCTCTGCTGTGAAAGCATCCATCGGTTTTGGAAGAAGGTTTTTGAGACTGACTCTGAGTCTTCTGCCCTCTTTGTCGATCTCGATCACTTCTACATTGATCTCTTCTCCGTTTGTCAGGTAGTCTTTTGGGTGCTTGACATTTTTGTCCCAAGAGATCTCTGATACATGCAGGAATGCCTCAAGGTCTTCGCCAAGATCGACAAATACACCATACGGCTCAATATTGGATACTGTCGCTGTGACTGTATCACCCACACCGATAATAGCGTCGATATCTTCCCAAGGATCAGGATTGGCATCTTTGATCGAGAGAGAGAGGTGTCTCTTCTTTTTGTCATAATCCAATGCAACGACATTAACCTCATCACCCTCTTCAAAATACTTGGAAGGGTTGACAGGACCTTTGTGTGAGATCTGTGAGTAGTGGACAAGACCGTCGATACCGCCCACATCCACAAACATACCATAGCTTGTAATCTTTTTGATCGTACCTACTACCGGCTCTTTCTCCTCGAGCAGTTTTCCTACGATCTCATCTGTTTTCGCTTTGTCTCTTTCGATCAGCTCTTTTCTGGAGACAACGACACTGCCTTTGTCTTTGTCTACTTTGACGATGACCGCTTTGATCTTTTTGCCGATCGGGTCGATCTTGGAAGAGAGGTAGGAGAGCGTACGAGGCATGAAGAATTCAAGTCCGTCGACTTCTACGACATATCCGCCTTTGTTTTTCTTGGTGACAACACCTTCGATGATGTACTCTTGCTCTTCGTCATACTCTTCGATGAATTCGTTGAGTGCTTCACGTGCCTTCGCCGCTTTGTAAGAGACACGCCCTCTGCCCTGATTGACAACTTTGATCGTATCGCCTACATTATAAAGGTTGTTGCCCTCTTCATCTTTGATCTCATCAAGATTGAGATTGGCATCTCTGCCGCCACCGATGTCTACTACCGCAAGATTGTCTTTCTCGTCGATCTTTACGATCGTACCTTCTACCAAATCACTTTTTGACTCTGATTTTTTGAACGATTCCTCAAGCATCGCCTCAAAATCTACCTCTTCAATTTCGATATCTTCGAATTTCATACCTATCCTTATGTGTACACTAATTTTGCGTTATTATACCCGTTTTTATTTAAAGAAGTTGAATAAGGAGCCCAGAAGCTACTGGCTTATTTTTTCAAGTGTTTCAAAATAGGTCGGAAAAGTCTTGGCTGTGCATTCGGGTTCGTTGATCGTGACCGATACCGGATCGAGTGCCAGAAGCGAGAAGCACATCGCCATACGGTGATCGTCGTAGGTATCGATCGCGGCATGTTTGAGCTGAGTGGGCGGGGTGATCTTGAGATAGTCCTCACCCTCTTCTACTGTGGCACCCACTTTGCGCAGTTCTGTTGCCATCGCTGAGAGCCTGTCGGTCTCTTTGACCCTCCAGTTATAGATATTGCGCAGGGTTGTCGTGCCTTTGGCAAAGAGTGCGGTGGTCGCAATGGTCATCGCCGCATCCGGGATATGGTTGAAATCCATATCGATACCATGCAACTCTCCCCGGCTGACCGCCACAAAATCATCTCCCCACTCTACCTTGGCACCCATCTTTTCGAGCACTCTAGCGAATGCAACATCTCCCTGGATGCTCTTTTTGCCAATGCCTGTGACCTTGACCCTGCCGCCCTTGATCGCTGCAGCCGCCAAAAAGTAGGAAGCCGAAGAGGCATCCCCCTCGACAAGGAAAGTGCCTAGCGAACGGTAGCGCTGTCCACCTTGTACATGGAAACGCTCATAGTTCTCATGTACGACATCGACCCCAAACCGTTTCATCATGTCGAGTGTAATATCGATATAGGGTTTGGAGACAAGCTCACCGATGATACGGATGGTCATATCCTCTTGCGCCATCGGTGCCGCCATCAAGAGTGCGGTGAGAAACTGGCTGGAGATCGCACCATTGATCTCCACATCCCCACCTTTAAGACCTGTTGCCTCGATATGTAGCGGCGGATATCCCTCATTTTCAAGATACGCTATCGTCGCACCCGCTTGTCTGAGTGCATCCACCAGATGCCCGATGGGACGCTCTTTCATCCGAGGCTCACCTGTCAGTGTATAACTCCCTTTGCCCAGTGTCAGTGCCGCAGTAAGCGGACGCATCGCTGTCCCGGCATTACCCAAAAAGAGCTCGATGGACTCAGTATGTTCAAAAGGTTTGCCTCTCCCCTCAACCATACACTCGGTACTATCTTCTGAAAGAGTATATCTCACACCCAGTTTTTTCAAAGCATTGAGCATATGTCGCGTATCATCACTCTCAAGGAGGTTGGTGATAGTGGTAGTGCCCTCCGCAAGGGCGGCAAGCAGCAGCGCCCTGTTGGACATGCTCTTGGAGCCCGGGAGGTTGATCTCACCGTCGATTCTGCCAATAGGCTTGAGGGTCAGCTGATTCATCTACTTGACCATCTCCTCGATCTTCTCTATGACATTCTGCACGATCCAGTCCGGTGTCGATGCACCCGCACTGATACCGCAGAGCTTTTTACCGTCAAACCACTCGGGCTGAAGCTCGCTCTCGTTCTCTATCAGGTAACTATCGTCACAATAGCGCTGGCAGATACTGTGAAGCTGCTTGGTATTGGAAGAGTGTTTGCCGCCGATGACGATCATCACATCCGCCTCTTTTGCCAGATCGGCAGCCGCGTCCTGATTTTCAAATGTGGCGTTACAGATAGTGTTGAAGACACGTACCTCTTTGCGGCTCTTCATCAATTCGGTCACGATCTTGGCGAAATCTTCCGGTTTTTTGGTCGTCTGAGAGACTACCGCTACCTTAGCTTTGAGCGGCAGATCCTCCAGCTCCTCTGACGTCAATACAATAAAGGCATCCTCAGGATTCTCTGCATAGCTGACAACCCCTTTGATCTCCGGATGCTCTTCGTCACCGAAGATCACGACACTATACCCTTCGCTGCTCATCTTCGCTACGATGTGTTGTGGTGTGGTAACATAGGGGCAGGTGGCATCGATGATCTTGGTATCCTGTACTTTGAGCTGCTTGAGCTCATCTTTGGGGATACCGTGGGTACGGATCACAACCGTATCTTTTTCTTGAATATCATCAAGTTTTCTTGCAAGCCCTATATTGAAACCGTTTTTAAGTCTGTCTATCTCATCTTTGTTGTGGATCAGAGGTCCATAGGTGACAGCACCTCGATGCTCCTCAGCGATCTCGATCGCCCGTTTGACCCCAAAACAAAAGCCGTAACTCGATGCAAGCTGTATCTTCATGGTTTACCTCAACTCCGCTTGGCAGCCGCTGCGCAAGGTTTCCATAATTGTCCCCATCACCGCTTCGATATCCCCCTCAGAGAGTGTCCCCTCATCAGACTGGATAAAGAATCGGATCGTCAGACTCTTCTTCTCCCCAAGCGCTTCATCCTCATAAATATCCACAGGATAGCTCTTTTTGAGCATAGGCAGATCAAGCGATGCAAGTACGTTTGCCACCTCGTCATAACCGAGCGCTTTGTCGATCACGACTGAGAGGTCTTTGTAGACGCCTTGGAACTTGGAGATCGGATTTGCATTGATATGTTGCGGCATCAGAACCTCCGCATCTATCTCGGCGATAAAGGTCACAGGGATACCGAACTCCTCCTGAACGGTTGGATGAAGCTTCGAGAGGTAGCCTGCATGCTTACCGTCGATCATAATATCTGCCGACTGATAAGGATGGATCAGCGCATTCTCTGCCGTACATGGTCGCAGAGAAAAACTGCCGACAATACCTCCGAGCTTCTGGGTAAAAGAGGCAAAATCGATCATCTCCGGTTTACCGCTGTTGACCACGCTTTCACTCTCTGCCTGCCCGGCATACACTACCGAGAGCACTTCTCTCTGCTCTCTTTGCGCATCAAAAACCGCACCCAGTTCAAAGAGCGGTACCCTTCTTTGGGTATAGCTGACATTTCTTTTGACAGCGTTAAGCAGATTGACCAGGATCGTGCTTCTAAGGGTGTTGAGCTCCTCTGCGATAGGGTTGGCAAGATCAAGTGCTTCTGTAAGTACTTCAAAGCCATACTTCTCCAACTGCTCTCTTTGGGCAAAGAGATAACTCACATTCTCAAAAAAGCCGACACCGACAGCGCGCTGCTTTACGGTTCTCTTGGCTTTGTATCGTGCGATCGTGTCGTTGAGGCGCATCTTCTCATCAAAACAGAGCGGCTTGGCTTCGATATTGTTGATCCCTACAATACGGACAATCTCTTCTGCGACATCCTGAATATTCTTGATATCATGCCTATAGAGAGGGACTTTGGCTTTGATCACATGATCATCCATCATAGAGATACCAAAACCGAGCTTCTGCAAAATAGTCACAATTCTGTTGATCTCGATCTCCATACCGACGATCGAGGAGATCTCTCTGGCATCCACTACGATCTTCTCCTGCTCACGCTCCACGGTCACATCCAGTGAACCTTCATAACAGTTGATGTCGGTATATCGATCCAGGATCGATGCCAAAAAGAGCAATCCAAATCCAAGATCCGGGTTGCTTCCTCGGGAAGTTTTATAATAGAGTTCATCCGGTTTGAGATCTGTCTGTGCCACTGCCTCTACCAGCAGATCAGGATGGATATAGCTCGCTTCGATCAAAAGTTTGGGCGTATTGTCGTGTGCAACAGAGGCTTCAGCCTGACAGACACCCACCACACTCTGTACTTCTCCATTGCCGATGATCTCTATGATCCCTTTGGCTTTGGCTGTTGGACGGACGATGACCTTGCCTGTCTCATCCTCAAAGACCTTGCTTTCATATCCGCGCAGTATCACACCAGTCGCATGGGTCGCGTAGGCAAGCAGCTTTGCCAGCTTGTCCTCTGCCTCCACTCCCACCATAGCAAGTCTCAGCGCGATCAAAAATGCATTCTCATAGCGTGATACCGTAGCAAGCTTGTAGCGAAGATCCGCATCCATCTCTCCGTCTGTATGCAGCTCCGCCTCTCTGGCAATACCGACTTTCATGCGCTCCTGCTGCTTATACTCAAAAGGTTTCATCTCTATGTCGAGTGCCGCACTCAGATCTCTTGCTACACCATAGATACTCAGACAGTCACCGCGGTTGGCAGTAAGCTCCAGCTCGATGATCGTATCTGCGACCGTCTCATAGCTATTGAGCGCACGTCCCGCTTCAAGCGCACCGATACTCTCATCGAGGATCATGATCCCTTTGCCCATCTGTGGCAATCCCAGCTCGGAGGAGGCACAGACCATTCCTTCACTCTCTACACCGCGCAGTTTAGCATGCTTGATCTCGAAGTCTCCGGGAAGTACGGCACCGATCGTCGCTACCGCTACATACTCGGCATCGACGACATTCGCCGCGCCGCAAACGATCTGGCGCACACCTGTCCCCACATCGATCTTGCAGACATTGAGTTTGTCCGCATCGGGATGTTTCTCGCAGGAGAGTACCTTGCCGACTACGACATGCGGATCGATCTCGATCTTGCGCATACTATCCACTTCCAGCCCGATCGCATTGAAGGTCTCGTAGAGCTTCTGGTCAGAAACACCCGTGAGGTCTATAAATTCATTCAGCCAACTTCGTGTTACTATCATCTAAACTGCTCCAACAATCTTATATCTCCCTCAAAAAGGCTTCTGAGGTCAGGGATCTTGTGCATCAGCATCGCAAAACGCTCCACACCCAGACCAAATGCGTAGCCGCTGACATCTTCATAGCCTACCGCCTTGAATACATTGGGATCGACGATCCCACATCCAAGTACTTCGAGCCATCCGGTATGTGAACAGACACGGCACCCTTTCCCTTCACAGAAGATACAGGAGATATCCACCTCTGCAGAAGGTTCGGTAAACGGGAAAAAGGAGGGACGGAAACGTACCTCTACATCGCCGAACATGTAGTGAAGGAAGTCGACCAAAATGGACTTTAGATTGGCGAAGCTCACCTTGCCTTTCTCATCTACGACAAGCCCTTCGACCTGATGAAACATCGGTGTGTGGGTCAAGTCATAGTCACGTCTAAAGACCGAACCCGGTGCGATCATCCTGATAGGCGGCTTCTCTTTGAGCATCGTACGTATCTGTACCGGTGAGGTGTGTGTCCGCAGCAGTCCACCGTCACGGAAATAGAACGTATCCTGCATATCACGTGCGGGGTGGTACTTGGGCAGATTGAGTGCTTCGAAGTTATGGAAGTCATCCTCTACCATCGGGCCGTCTTCGACCGAGAAGTTGAGTGCAACAAAATAGTCGATGATCTTGTCCATCGTCTCCATTACCGGATGCAGTGCCCCTTTTTGGGCAACCTGTCCGTAGAGAGATACATCGATCGCTTCGGACTTGAGGAGTGATTCGATCTCTTCGGCTTTGAGCGCCTCATAACGTGCATCAAAAGCCTGCTGCAGTGCTGCTTTTTGTTTATTGAGCCCCTCGGCAAATGCTTTTTTCTCGGGACCGGGTACATCTTTCATCTTCGCAAACTGTGCAGCGAGTATCCCCTTCTTCCCAAAAAGCTCTACCCGAACT
>WFYB01000013.1 GCA_015490315.1 Sulfurovum sp.
CCCCTTCAGCAACCACCTCAAACCCCAAATCATGGATCATATCTATCATCGCTTTAACGGTAATTTGATGATCGAGGTTGGAATAGAGATCGAAGATCAGTGATCTGTCTATTTTGATCGTCGAGAGCGGCAGAAGCTGCAGATGTTTGATTGAAGAACTGCCTGCCCCGAAATTGTCCAGAGAGATTGACAATCCAAGTTCTCTAAAGAGTTTGAAGTCCATCATCGTCTTCTCAATATTTGCCATGGCCGCCTTTTCTGTAATATCCAAGTTGAATTCACGCGGATCCACATTATTGTCTTCAAAAAGCATCTCAAGTTTCTGGATCAGCTTCTCTACCTGCATCTCTTTGAGTGAGAGGTTGAGTGTGACCTTGAATTTCTTCAAACCGTTATCATCCCAAAACTTTCGCTGCTTGATCGCCTCTCTGAAAACATACTCTCCTACCTCTATGATCAACCCCGTTTTTTCAGCCACATTCAAAAATTTGTCTGCACTGATGATCCCCATCTCGGGATGATTCCAGCGAAGCAGTGCTTCTGCCCCGACCATCTCTTCTGTCTCCAGATTGAAGATAGGCTGATAGTAGAGAAAGAACTCATGTCTTTTCAAGCCTCTTTGTATCTCTTCATTGATCTTTGTTTCATCCTTGTGCATCGCCTGCTGTTCCAGACTGAAAACTTCGATATTGGAATCACTCTCATGTTGTGCATCTGCCAAAGCCTGATACATATGGTTGATCAGTTTGGTCGCATTTTCACCATGCTCCGGGTATTTTGCAATACCTACAGAGGCTGTCACACGGACACTACTCTCTGTTTTATGCAGGCTGCTTATGTCCAGTATCAACTTTCGGGCAATTTTTCGTGCAAGTTCTATATCATCAACATGCTCTGCGACCAACATAAACTTGTCACAATCCATGCGGTAGACTTTGATATTCTCTTCAGGGTTTTCGATGAAAAAGTTGGCGATCTTTTTCAGAAGTTGATTTGTATACCCCAGCCCAAGCGTCGTCTGTAATTCACTGAAGTGATCTATCCCCAACAGAAGCAGCGCAAAGGATTCTGAATTTTTCTGACTCTCCATCACTTGAGCGTTTAGCTCACTCAGTGCTGTAAACTGACTCGGAAGCCCGGTGAGAAAGTCCACACCCCCCTCTTTGGAAGCCGATTTCGCTTCAGCCGGTGCTACAGTCCTCATATCTATCACACAAGTGACAGTCTCATTGAACGCGGTTTTGTCTACATAGATGTTGACCTGCTGCATCTTGCCGGCAATAACAAGCAATACATTCTGAAGATGAAAACTGCCCTTATGCAATGCTACCTGCTCCGTAAGAACCTCAAAAAAATCCCGTGGATTTTGGCTGTCTATCTTCAACTCTATTTTTTTTGCATCCGGCAGCATTCTGTTTGTATCATCCAAGGAGAAGAGTTTTTTGGCCGCACCGTTGGCAAAGATGATATTGTTTTGCTGATCGAGGACAAACATCCCTTCATCATAATACTCTTTCTCTTTTTTAAAAAAGTTCAGCTCCCGTTGCAGGTTGCTGATCTGCTTCTTCTCTCTCTGGTAGACCCAGTAGAATATACCTGCTATCACCAGCAACACTGCACTCCCAATGATCACACTATCCATCTTTTCTCCTTGTTATCGTAATAATTTTTGAAACTCAAATACCGGCAGAGGTTTGGAGATATAGTATCCCTGTATATAGTCACAGCCGTATGAGGCGATCAGGTCAAACATACGCTTGTTCTCTATCCCCTCAACAATAATCTTCATCCCCAGATTGTGCCCAAGATCGATCATTGCTTTGACAATTCTCTGATCCTCTTTGTTGGTCAGAATGTAGTCTACCATCGTTTTATCGATTTTGACGATATCCGCCGGAAATTTTTTGAGATAGGCAAACGAGGTATAACCTGTCCCAAAATCATCCAAAGCGATGGAGACACCCAGCTTTTTCAGAGACCATATCTCCTGTCTGGTCAGACGTTCGCTTCGCATCGCATATCCTTCTGTAATCTCAAACTTCAAGCGTTCGGGATTGATCTGGTGATGCAATAGCTGTTTGGAGACATATTCGGCAAACCCTTTGCGCTCCAGTTCCAGAAGTGTCACGTTGATAGAGATTTGAATCTCTTTAAATTTGAAAAGTTCCCACCGCTTCATCTGCTTGAGCACCTCTTCAAGTATATACTCTCCCAACTCGATGATAAATCCTGTCTTTTCCATAATGGGAATAAAAACAGTGGGCGGGATAAGCCCATATTTAGGATGGTTCCATCGAATCAACGCTTCTGCCCCGACAACCTCTTGTTCGCTTGTCGTTACAATAGGCTGGTAGTAGACTTCGAACTCCTCCTTCTCCAGAGCTTCGTGCATCTCGTTAAAAAGCAGCAACTCATCATAATCCTGTCTGATCGCTTCAGGCATATAGACCTCACATTTTCCATATCCCTGTTTTTGCGCGGTTGCCAATGCCTGATAGGTACGGTCAAGCAGCGTTCTTCGTGTTGCACTGTCCGGATAGATAGCTATCCCTACTGAGGCCGTCAGATAGAGCCGTACATCTTCTATCTTGTAAAACATCGTAAGCTCTTTCTGTATCTCCCGTATCAATGAGGTTACTTCATCGACCTCTTCTATATTGCTGATAGTAAGCAAAAAATTGTTGTGATGTGTATGATAGACTTTTATATTCAAGGATGTAGGCAGATGCATTAAATATTCGGAAAACTTGATCAAAATTCTGTTTGCCTGCTCATGTCCTATAATCGAACGCAGCATTGTAAAGTTGTCGATATCGATCAATACCAGTGCGAGTTTCTTCTTATCGAGATGATTTTTGGCGAACAATGCATTCAGGTCGATCTGAAGTTGCGCCTGATTTGGAAGCTGGGTCAGCTGGTGTCTCCGGGACACAGTCTCATGCTTGATCTCTTTGCGCAGATCATGCATATAAATGATTTTGCACCAAGACTCTCCACTGTAGCGCCCCTCACTGCTGTCAAGATAGAGATTGACGGGGATCTCCTCTTCTGCATCATCTAACAAAAGGAATGACTGTGGATAGGTTTGCATCTGTGTTTTGTCACCTCTGTATTCCTGATTGACAAAGATATCTAAAGGGAGTAGCGTTTCATGGTTTCTGATTTGGGGCATATGTACCAAATCCTTACCCCTGTAGTCTTCACTCAAGCCAAGCAACTTGATCATTGAACGGTTTGCATAGACCACTTTGTTTTCGTTTGACAAAATCAAAATAGCATCTTCGGAGATGTCAAATGCTTTTTCAAAAACCTCTACTATATGATCGAGAAGGGCGTTGAGCCTCTTTTTTTTCCGTCGTAACACATAGAGGGAGACAAAAAGCAGAAATAGCAAGAGCAGTACAAGCAGAAGATAGTTGTAGGTACCCGGATCGCTCAACAGTATGCCACCTGATTCCTTCGACATTTTTTCCCCTTCTTGCTAATACCTTGATTATAACATAAAACTTTAAAGGCTTTTAGCTTTTCAACCCCTCTTTTTTTAGCGCTTTTGCTGTCAGTTTGACCTCTCTGTTTTGCAATACAAACTCCTCTTGGGCTTCTATCTCTTCAAGATCGACAGGCATACCCTCTTTGATCACCTGTGCCCACCCTTTTTTCGCGCTCAGCTCGGGGTTGCTCATCTGGGCTTTACTTTGCAGTGTCGCAAGCTGCTGCTGCTTTTTGGAGAGGATAAGCTCTATCGCATTTTGGTATCGCTCCCTCATCGGTTTGAACAATGATGCCTTTCGCTGCTGCTGATACTGCATCACCCTTTGGTACTCACTTGCCAAGTCCCGGCACCTCTGAGCGGCATTTTGCAGCCTCTGTCCGGGTGAGAGGTGTTCGAAACGCTCAGCAAGGTGTCGAGCCATCTGGCTAAATCCATGCAGTTTCTGCGCGATAACACCATGGTAGCGCTCCCACATCTCGTCAAGCGTATAAAGCAGCTCCTGCCTGTCAGGTAGTATCATCTCGATCGCGGCACTGGGCGTGGGTGCACGCAGATCCGCCACATGGTCACTGATAAGCACATCCACCTCATGCCCTACCGCACTCACCACAGGTGTCCGGCAGCCGAATATGGCATCTGCGACCTCCTCTTCGTTGAAACTCCAGAGATCCTCCACCGAGCCGCCGCCGCGGCCCACCACGATCACATCTGCTCCCAGAGTATCGGCATATCGCAATGCTCTAGCAATCCCGCCGGGTGCACTCTCGCCCTGTACCGGTGTATCGACGATGATCACCTCGATGAGCGGCCAGCGCTTCTCGATGATCTTGAGCATATCGTGCAGTGCGGCACTCTCTTTTGCAGTCACCAGTGCCAAACGGCGAATCTCTTTGGGGATAGGCTGCTTTCTTTGTGCATCGAAGTAGCCCTTTGCCTTTAGGCGTGCCTTGAGCTGCTCAAACGCCACTGCGAGTGCACCCTGCCCGTAAGGCTCAGCTTTGACGGCATAAAACTGATACTCACCGCGCGGCGTATAGACCCCGACTGAGCCCTCTATGACGATATGCATCCCTTTTTCGATACGAAACTTCATCTTCGCTGCCGAAGAGCGCCACATCACACACTTGATGGAACTCTGCGCATCTTTGATAGAAAAATAGAGATGTCCCGAACTATGATAGGTAACCGAAGCGACCTCACCCTCTACAAGCACATGCATAAAAGTCGCTTCAAGGAGGGATTTTATTTTGGTGTTAAGGGAAGAGACGGAGATCATCTGCATGGGCTTTTCCATACGGATGAAAGTAGGAGGTAGGAGGTAGGAGGTAGGAGCTGTTGTAAGCTTTTCTTTTGAAAAGCTCTCATTTTAATAAAAGTATTGCGAAGCAATGCAAACCAAAACTCCTCACTCCTCACTCCTCACTCCTACTTCTTCTGTGCTACCAAAAGCGTACTGATCCCCATCGAGAAAGATTTGGTATATTTCATCTCAAAGCCTGCCTCTTCGAGTTCACGGCTGAGCATCTCGGTCGTCAAAAACTCTTCGATAGAATCAGGCAGGTATTTATAGGCTTCATAGTTTTTGGAGATCAATCCCCCTACACGTGGCAGTACCTGTTTCATCCCGAAATCCACCACGCGGTCGAGCATGCCCCTGCGCTCCTGCTTGGTAAACTCGAGGATCACGACAATACCACCTGGCTTTAGGGCACGGTGGAACTCCTGCAGTGCCTCTACCCTGTCAACCACGTTACGGATACCGTAACTGATCGAGATCACATCACTGCTCTCGTCAGCGATAGGAAGCACCTGCGCCTTGCCCTCGATAAACTCAGCAAAATCCACCTTTTTGCGTGCC
>WFYB01000014.1 GCA_015490315.1 Sulfurovum sp.
GAGATCGTCAATGTCTCTGCGGATCTGCCAAACTATCTTGATTTTCTTCCTGGATTTGGGCGGATCAAAAAGCATGCTGACTTCGAGGAGAGTCTGATTATCAGTTGTGACTGCGGCAGTGCAGCGCGACTGGGGGTGGATATCAGCGGCAGAACGGTGGTCAATATAGATCATCATAAAAGCAATGAGATGTACGGTACGCTCAATGTCGTGGTACCGGGTGCCGCGTCCGCTTCGCAGGTCGCCTACCGGCTTTTTGAAAAGATAATGCCGATCAACAAAGAGGCGGCGACCTGTTTTTATACGGCACTCTTTTCAGATACCCGCTATTTTACGACTGCTTCGGTCAATGAAGAGGTCTTTGCTGTGGCCAAAGCACTGGTCGATCTGGGCGCGAAGCCCAATGAGGTCGCCTACAATTTTACGCAGAGACGCTCTCTGGCATCGCTGCGTATTTTGCAGAAGGCTCTCGGGCATTTGCGTCTGCATCTGGGTGCGCAGGTGGCGAGCATGACGGTATCGAAGCAGGATATCAAAGCTGCGGGTGCGCGTATCCCGGATATGGAGGGGATCGTAGATTATGCCAGGTCTCTGGCGACAGTGGAGATCGGTATCTTTGCGATGGAGCTTGAGGATGGGATCCGTGTCTCACTTCGAAGCAAGCATGTTGATGTATCGGAACTTGCCAAAGCGTTTGGCGGAGGAGGTCATGCGCTTGCTGCAGGGTTTACTCTGGAGCAATGCAAAATAGATGAAATTATGGATACAATTTTAGAAAAAATTAAAGAACTGGGGATACTGAATGAAGCCAAGAAAGTATAAAAGCGGAAAACAAAAAAAAGGCAGTGCAAAGATCATCAGCGGACTGGTACTTTTGCTGATAGCAGGGGCAGCGGCATACATCTACACGGCGCCTGAATTTGAACGGGTCGCTCCGGAGGTCAAGAGTCCGGCAGAGGTTTACTGGAACCGTACCGACCCTTTGAAGATCGATCTTTCGGACAATGTGGGGCTGAAGCATTTTGAACTAATGCTCAGTGACGGAACGAACAGTCTGATCGTGGGACAAGGAGAGCTACCCAAGGGTACAAAAGCACAGACGCTCCTTGTCAAATATCCCAAAAGCAAAAGACTCGATCCCAAAGCGAAATCACTGATCCTGACAGTGACAGTCACAGACGGAAGCCTCTGGAATTTCCTGCAGGGTAACAAAACGCAGAAACAGATCAAGATCAAGGTCGACCATACACGCCCCAATGTCAATGTCCTTGCAAACTCCTACAGCATTACTCAGGGAGGCAGTGCCCTGGTTGTGTTCCAGGCAGAGGATGACAATCTTGACAAACTCTATATTCAGGCGGGCGAAAAGAAGTTTGAGGTCGAACCCTATAAAAAGGAGGGCTACTATGCGGCACTGGTTGCCTGGCCTTTTGACAAAGAGAACTTCTCTGCGAAGATCATCGCAACGGATCTGGCAGGCAATAAGCGCGTGACCGCGATACCGTTTTATCTTAAAAACCATCGCTACCGTGTCTCGTGGATCAAGGCAAGAGAGAGCTTTATCAATGGCAAGATCACTGATCTTGCTTCAAGTGATCCGGAGTATGCAGGGGTCACAGACAAGCTGGAGAAACTGCGCGCTATTAATGAGACAATGCGTCTGAAAAATGAGGCGCTGATCCACTCATTGAGCAAACATGTTTCCGATGAGATGATCAAAGCGTGGAAGGTACAGAAATTTCATCCGCTCAAAAACGGTGCAAAGGTGGCAAGTTACGGTGACGAGCGCCATTACTATTATGGAGACAAGAGCCATGAAGTATCGCACTCCTATCATGTCGGATACGATCTGGCAAGTACCAAGATGGCACCGGTGATCGCTTCAAACAAGGGTAAGGTGGTCTTTGCCGGTGAGAATGGAATCTACGGCAATATGCCGCTGATCGACCATGGACTGGGGCTCTATACACTCTACGGGCACTGTTCGAAACTGCTGGTCAAAGAGGGTGATGAGGTCACTCCGGGAGAGGTGATCGCGCGTACGGGTACTTCCGGTCTGGCACTGGGGGATCATCTGCACTTCGGTATCCTTGTGCAGGGGACGGAGGTGCGTCCGGTAGAGTGGTTTGACGGCAAATGGATCAAGACCAATATCGATGATGTTTTCAAAGAGGCAGACAAGATCATCGCGGGCAAATGATCCACAAACACTTCACGATAAAAGAGTAAGATAGAGCAAGTTAAATTGCAATTGCAGTATTTTTATACTATAATAGTGCAAAATTTGGCATATTTATAGCAAAAGCGTAAAGAGAAAGGAAAAGGGCAGTGCAGCAACGTACCATCAAAAAACCTGTTGAAGTTGTCGGGATCGGTCTGCACAAGGGTGAACCGATCAAGCTCAGGCTTGAGCCGCTGGATGCGGATGCGGGGATCGTTTTTTACCGTGAGGACCTTGCTCTGAATATTCCTCTCTCGCCTGATTCTGTTATCGATACCCGTATGGCAACGGTGATCGGGGACAAAGCCAAAGGCTTTATCTCGACTATCGAACATTTCCTCTCTGCTGTTTATGCCTACGGGATCGACAATCTCCGTGTCATTGTCGACGGCAATGAGATGCCTATCATGGACGGATCGGCAATCTCGTTTTGTTTGCTGCTTGAGGAGGCGGGTATCGAGGAGTTGGATGCTCCCAAAAAGATCATTCGTATTAAAGAGCCTGTAGAGATAAGAGACGGTGAGAAATTTGTCCGTCTCCTGCCCTCCGATACGGCAACGTTTGATTTCCGTATCAAGTTTGACCATCCGGTCATCGGTGAACAGAGCGAACGTTTTGAGTTTGGTACGCAGCATTTTGTAGAGGAGATCGCCAGAGCCAGAACGTTTGGTTTTGCCAGAGATATACAGTATCTCCAGAGCCAAAATCTCGCACTCGGTGCGACACTTCAAAATGCGATTGGCTTGGATGACCACAAAGTGCTCAACCCCGAAGGGCTGCGTTTTGAAAATGAGTTTGCCAAACACAAGGTGCTTGATGCCATGGGAGACATGATGGTTACCGGGCACAACCTTCTTGGCAGATATGAGTCGTTTGCGGGGAGTCACCATCTCAATTACCAGCTGACATCCAAACTGCTCTCCGATAGCAAAAACTATGAACTCGTCGCTGTTGAAGCGCTTCAAAGTAGAGAATTTGCAAGAGCCTTCGCATAACTATACCATTCTTGTCATCTCCATCGCCTCACCGCTTTTGATCGGTCTCTACAAGGACGGCACCCTCATTAAGGAGATCAGCTCCAAGGAGAAGACTTCGGATGTGCTGCTGCCGCTGCTGACGGAACTCCTCGACACATATCCGGTAGAGAGGATCATCTATAGCCGCGGACCGGGCTCCTATATGGCGATAAAATTGACCTATCTGATACTCAAAACCATCGAGATCACCAAAGGGATCAAGTGTCAGGGATGCAGCGGTTTTGCGCTCAACGGAGGCAATCCGATCAAAGCGATAGGCAATCTCTATTTTATCAAGGAAAAAGAGACTATAATTACAAAAAAATATGAAGAGCCGGTAGATGCGACTTTCGCATTGCCTCAAAGTATTCATGATCTTGAGATAGATGAAGAATCAACCCCAGAGTATATGTTGCCGGCTGTATAGTGGAAGTAGAGAAAGATGTTTGTAAGTGTACCTGCCACATCGGCAAACCTGGGACCGGGATTTGATACGCTCGGGCTCGCAGTCGATCTGAGAAACGAGATCATTATCAAACCCTCCAAATTTTTGAGTATCTCGACACATGGAGAGGGAGCAGACAACCCCAAAATCAAAAAGAACTCTCTCTTTTTGAGTATCTTCAATGAAAATTACAAACGTCTCACCGACCGCAGTGACAATTTCCGTTTCGAATTTCACAACCGTATCCCTATCTCAAGAGGGCTTGGAAGCTCATCTGCCGTGATCGTCGCCGCACTCAGTGCTGCCTATACAGCAGCAGACAAAAAGTATAACAAGCGCGAGATACTCAATCAGGCGCTGCGTTATGAGCATCACCCTGACAATATCACCCCCGCGGTCATGGGAGGCTTCAACGTCGCCTGTGTGGAGGGGGACAGAGTCTACAGCAAGAAACGCCGGATGCCGGAGTATCTCAGAGCTGTTGTGGTCGTGCCCAACCGTACGATATCGACTGCCAAATCCCGTACAATACTGCCCAAAATGTATCGTAAGGAGGAGGTGGTCTATTCACTCTCCCGCACCGCATATATGACGGCACTCTTTATGAGTGAGTCGTGGGATCTTTTGCGCATCGCATCCAAAGACAAGCTCCATCAGGCACGCCGTATGAAGATGATGCCGGAGCTCTTTGATGTGCAAAAGACGGCACTCAAACACGGCGCATTGATGAGCACACTTTCGGGATCGGGCTCTACCTTTTTCAATCTTGCATATGACAAAGATGCACCCAAAATCGCAGAAGCGCTTGAGAAGCGTTTCCCCCATTTCCGGGTCTTTACCCTCAAGTTGGATAACCATGGCGTTATCACCAAGAGTTAAGTAATCTCTTTTTAGGTATAATACACATGAAAAACAGACACCCTATACGTATGTGCATCGCTTGCCGCAGTAGATATCCTCAAAACACGTTGATACGATTGAAACAGGTAGCCAAAGAGATTATCGCATTTGACGGTACAGGCAGAAGCTTCTATCTTTGCAGAGAGTGCCTTGAGAATCCCCGGAAAGTAGAGGGATTGAGCAAGCGTTTCCGGCAGGATAAAGAGAAGTTTGTCGTGTTTTTAAGAGCGTTGGCGACAGAGACCAACCCATGCGATTAGTCGCATTTTATTAAAGGAGTTAATCAAAATATGGATAAAGTTAAGATCCAAGAAGTAGCAGAAGAAGCAGGATTGAGAAATACTGAACTGCTGGAGAAAGCCAAAGAACTTGGCTTTGATGTCAAGGCGGCAAACAGTACGATCAGTATGGAAAATGCAGGAATCCTCGTAGAGTATGCAATTAGCGGGGTACTACCCAAAGGCTTCAAAAAGCCGTCAGACAAATCCAAGATCAAAGTCGTTAAAAAACAGGAGACGGTCAAGGAAGCGCAGACGGAAGAGACTCCGGAAGAAACAGCAGAAATAGAAGCGGCCAAAGCAGAAACGACAGAAGCGCCGGAAGTGCAAGCCTCCAACGAGACAGTAGCATCTGAAACGGAAGCAACGCAAGCCCAGAAGCCAGAGAGTGCCGCAGCAGACGAGAAAGAAGAAGCAACAGCAAAAAGCGAAGAGGCTCCCAAGCCAAAAGAGGCGAAGAAGCGCCGAGGGATCTCTGTCGTCAGCAAAAAAAGCGAAGCGGAAGCATCTGCAACACCGGCAAGCGCAGAAGGAGAGCAGGCTCCCAAGAGACGTACACTCTCCAGAGGCGGGATCAAGATCGTCCGTAAAGCTAAACCGGCACCTGCCCGTGCAGCGACCAAGATCTCCATGGGTGATGTCGCCCCCGCACCGTCCAAGAAAAAAGTCAAAAAAGGTCCAGCTCAGGCAAAAGAGACAGGCAAGAAGATTGATATCTTCAACCATGACAGCATGAGCGGTGATATCGACAGCGGTTTTGGTGAAGAGGAAGTGGTACTGCTCGACTTCTCTGACAAAAACATCTATGAAGATATGATGCGTCAGGAGCAGAAGCGTAGAGAAGAGGCGAAAAAGAGAGAAGCTGCAGGGATCACACAGGGCAGACAGCCTTTCCGTCCTCAGCAGAGACGTTCGCTTAAGCGTAGCGGCAAACGTAAGAAATATACAAGAGATGAGAACAAAGAGCAGATCACTTCCGTAGAGATCCCTGAGAATGTAAGGGTATACGAATTTGCCGAAAAAGTCGGCAAAACAGCAGGTGATGTGATCAAGGTACTCTTCGCCCTTGGAATGATGGTAACCAAAAACGACTTCCTGAGCAAAGATGAGATCGAGATCCTTGCGGAGGAGTTTGAGGTAGAAGTGACGACGATGAATCCTCTCGATGAGCTGGATTATGTACAGGCGTATGATGCGATAGAGGATGAGTATCTTGAAGAGCGTCCGCCGGTGATCACTATCATGGGACACGTTGACCACGGTAAGACATCACTGCTTGACAAGATCCGCTCCGCAAAAGTGGCAGACAAAGAGGCAGGCGGTATCACGCAGCATGTCGGTGCCTATCAAGTAGAGAAGAACGGCAAGAAGATCACCTTTGTAGACACTCCGGGTCACGAAGCCTTTACCGAGATGCGTGCACGTGGTGCACAGGCGACCGATATCGTCATCATCGTCGTAGCGGCTGATGACGGTGTCATGCCGCAGACCAAAGAGGCGATCGCCCATACCAAAGCAGCGGGTGTACCGATGATCGTTGCGATCAACAAGATGGACAAGCCCAACGCCAACCCTGACAATGTGAAGGCACAGCTTGCCGAGATCGATGTCATGGCGACAGACTGGGGCGGAGAGTATGAGTTCATCCCTGTTTCGGCACATACAGGAGAGGGTATCGACGATCTGCTTGAGACGATCCTGCTGCAGGCAGAGGTGATGGAACTGCAGGCAAATCCAAACCGCAAAGCCAAAGCGATCGTTGTAGAGAGCTCTTTGGAAAAAGGATTTGGACCTGTTGCGAATGTGATCATCAAAAACGGTACGCTCAATGTGGGTGACAATGTGATCGTCGGACAGACCTACGGACGTGTCAGAGTTATCAAGGATGACAACGGCAAGAATGTCAAATCTGCACCGCCAAGTGCACCTGTAGCAGTCGTGGGGCTGAATGACGTTCCGGGAGCTGGAGAAGTGATGGTCGCGATGGATTCAGAGAAAGAGGTACGTGAACTTGCCGAGAAACGTGCAGAGTATGAAAGAGCCAAACAGCTCTCCAAGAGTACCAAAGCCTCTCTTGAGGATCTCTCTGCGCTTATTGCAGAGGGTCAGCTCAAATCTCTGCCGGTAATCATCAAAGCGGATGTCCAAGGCTCACTTGAAGCGATCAAAGGCAGCCTTGAGAAGCTGAGAAACGAAGAGGTAAAGGTCAACATCATCCATGAAGGTGTCGGCGGTGTGACTGAGAGTGATGTGACGCTGGCGGATGCGAGTGAACACTCGATCATCCTTGGATTCAACGTCAGACCGACAGGTGCAGTCAAGAAGAAAGCCAAAGAGCTTGGCGTGGATATCCGTACCTATACGATCATCTATGACCTGCTTGACGATGTCAAGGCACTCCTTGGCGGTCTGATGAGCCCGGTCATCAAAGAAGAGGTGACAGGACAGGCAGAAGTACGTGAAACATTCGTAGTGGGCAAAGTCGGTACCATTGCCGGATGTAAAGTCACCGAAGGGGTGATCACACGTAACTCCAAAGCAAGACTGATCCGTGACGGTGTCGTAGTCTATGAAAGCAGCATTTCATCGCTCAAGCGCTTCAATGAAGATGCCAAAGAGGTCAAGAACGGATATGAGTGTGGTATTATGCTTGAGAACTTCAACGATATCAAAGAGGGCGATGTGATCGAGACCTTCAAGGATGTTGAAGAGCAGGTCACACTGTAAAAATAGACAATAAGAAAAGATGCGAGTATGACACAAGAAGAGATCAAACGCCACCGTACAGAATCCGTGCTCAAGGAGATCATCCCTGAAGCACTGGCGACACTGGACGATGAGCGTATCAATGCACTGCTGGTGACCGATGTCATCTGTTCAAGAGGCAGAAGCGATGCCAAAGTCTTTTTGGACAAATCTTTTTTGACCCCGAGTGAACAGCGAGAGGCGCTGCGTCAGCTCAGACGCGTCTCCGGCTATATCCAAAATCACTGCAAACAAAGCGAAGGGTGGTTTCGTGCGCCGCGCCTGACATTTGAGTTTGACGAACAGCCTGAAAAGCAGAGCCGTATGGAAGCACTTTTTAAGCAGATCAGCAAGAAAAAAGAGGAAAACGATGAGTCTTGAAGAGAAGATCGCCAAGATCGTAGAAGCTAATGGTGCCAAACTCTACGATACCGAAGTGGCAACAGAGTTTGACGATACGATCTACCGTGTCTATATCACAGCACCTGAGGGTGTCAGTCTGGATCAGTGTGCAGAGATCTCCAACGAGCTCTCCCCCTTTCTGGATGTTCACCCTCCGGTACAGGGAGCCTATCGCCTCGAGGTAAGTTCTCCCGGCATCGAGCGCAAACTCACCAAAAGAAAGCATTTTGAACAGTCAGTAGGTGACAAGGTCAAAGCAAAGATCCTCGGCGGCGAGAAAATCAAAGGCGTGCTCAAAAGCGCGGATGAGAAAGGTATCGTAGTCGAGACCAAAGAGGGAGAGAAACCCTACACCTACGATCAGCTTGGTACTGTCAAGACCTATTTCGAGTTTTAGTGAACAGGAGAGGGTATGAGCGATGAATTTTACATGCGCCTTGCCCTTGATGAAGCGTGGAAATACCAGCTTTTGACCTATCCTAACCCGGCAGTGGGTGCTATCGTGGTACAAAACGGTGCCATCCTTGCCATAGAAGCCCACCAAAAAGCGGGTACTTCCCATGCTGAAGTGTTGGCACTACTTTCTGCTTATGAAACACTTTCGCAAACACCTATCGACTTTGACAGATTTGATGCCAAAAAGGCGCATGCATTTCTTCTGAGTATTCCCAAAGGGTTTTTCTCCCAGTGCAGTATCTATGTCACGCTTGAGCCGTGTGCCCACAGCGGCAAGACCCCCTCTTGTGCATCGCTACTGGCGCAGTTGGGACTCCAAGAGGTGATTGTAGGCATCAAAGATCCAATCGTTGGGCATGGCGGTGGCGCTGCAGTGATTGAAAAGCAGGGCAGCAAAGTGGTGACAGGGGTACTTGAGGATGCCTGTAGCGCCCTGATAGCGCCTTTTTTGATCTGGCAGGAGAGAGCCTTTGTGCTCTTCAAACTGGCACAGACCACCAATGGACGTATCGGTGGCGGCTATCTGAGTTCGCAAGAATCCTTGACGCATGTACACCGACTGCGCGGGGTCTGCGACCGGTTGCTTATCGGCGGCAGTACGGTACGCAGCGACCGTCCAACACTGGATTGCCGTTTTACAGGAGCGGGTGCACCGGATGTGACGATCTATAGCCATGAAAAAACCTTTGATGATACGATACCGCTTTTTAGCGTACCTCACAGAGAAGTCGTAATGACAGATCAGCTCGATTTTCTCAAGCAGCCCTCTTTTGTACTTGTCGAGGGAGGTGAGGGGATGCTAAATGCTTTGAAAGAGCGGATCGATTGGCTGCTTATCTACCAGACCCCTAAGCTCTCTACGAATGATTTATCCTATAATATCGAGATGGATTTGGCATTTTTGCATCAGGCACCCATAGGTGCGGATATTTTGATTTGGAGCAGACGAATTGGGCATTGAAAAACTCACGGACAAAGAGGAAAAACAGGCGAAGATCGTAGAGATGTTTGACAATATTGCAGATACCTACGATCTTGCCAACAGGGTACTGAGTATGGGTATCGATATCCAATGGCGGAAAAAAGGGTGCGACAAAGCATTTGAGATACTGGGCGAGAAGCAGCTTGGACAGGTCACAGATGTCGCTACCGGTACGGGTGATCTGCTGATCTACTGGAGAGAACAGGCAAAAAAGAACGGTGTAGAGATAGAGAGATATGTCGGCATCGATCCTTCACGCGGCATGCTGGAAGTGGCACGCAAAAAGGTGGATTTTGCTGAGTTTATCGAGGGCAAGGCGCAGGTGCTTCCTATCGCTGACGAGAGCAGTGATGTGATCTCGATCAGTTACGGTATCCGTAACGTGGTTGACAGGGTAGAGGCACTGCAGGAGTTCCACCGTGCC
>WFYB01000015.1 GCA_015490315.1 Sulfurovum sp.
CAAAAGCAACGGGATGGATGAAGCGGTCAAAGCCTTTGCCAAAAGTGATAAACCCCTACTTGGCATCTGTCTGGGCATGCAGCTGCTTTTTGAGAGCAGCGAAGAGTTCGACAATCATCAAGGACTGGGGCTCATCCCCGGCAAAGTGGTAGCCTTTGATGAGAGCCGTTTTGATCATCCTCTGAAAGTGCCGCATATGGGATGGAATGAACTCTTTGTCCAAACCTCAACACTCAACGCTCAACGCTCAGCACTTTTTGAAGGACTGCCAAACGATTTCTATCTCTATTTTGTCCACTCCTACCATGCAGTGTGTGACGATACCTATGCGATCGGCAAAACACACTACGGCTATAAGTTTGTCAGCGCCGTACAAAACGGCAACATCTACGGCATCCAGCCCCACCCGGAAAAGAGCCATAAAAATGGTCTAAAAATTATAGAAAATTTCACAAAGCTATAGGAACGTAAATGCAACCAAAATCAATAAAAGCATTGCAAAGCAATGCATACCAACACTATTCACTCCATTTGACACGAGGTGTCAAATGACAATCCTCCCCGCAATCGACCTCAAAGACGGCAAAGCCGTCAGACTCTCCAAAGGTCTGATGGACTCAGCCAAGATCTACAGTGACGAGCCGTGGCAGGTTGCCAAACGTTTTGAGGAACTGGGCAGCGAATGGGTGCATCTGGTCGACCTCAACGGTGCCTTTGCCGGAAAACCGGAAAACCTTGAACAGATCAAAAAGATCCGCCAAAACTGTAATCTCAAACTCGAACTTGGCGGCGGTATCCGTGACGAGGAGACTATCAAAATGTATCTGGATCTCGGTATCGACCGATTGATTTTGGGCTCTGTAGCGGTAAGAGATCCTGAGTTTGTCAAAGCGATGGCTGCGAAGTACCCCATCGTTGTCGGTATCGATGCGATCGACGGCATGGTGGCAGTCGAAGGGTGGGCAGAAACATCGGACATGAAAGCGACTGACCTTGCCAAGGAGTTTGCAGCCTGCGGTGTAGAGGCGATCATCTGTACCGATGTGGGGCGTGACGGTATGATGACTGGCGTCAATATCGACTTTACCCTCTCCATCAAAGAGGCTTCCGGGCTTGAGACGATCGCCAGCGGCGGTCTGAAGGATATGAACGATATCAGGGCATTGCTCGATGCAGGTATCGACGGTACCATCGTTGGTAAAGCCTTCTATGAGGGCACCCTCGACCTTGAAGAGGCATTCAAAGCTGCCCAAGAAGCATCTATTAGCAGAGATCCTGCGCAAAAAGGTTCCAAATGAAAGCAACCTACCATGAACTCACCGTCACGCTCAATGACGATCTCGTAGAGTTTGTTGCCGACTTCATCGCCAATATCGCCGGAGACGGTGTAGAGCTTGGCGAAGACAAGATCATAGTACGCAATGAAAACGATTTAACATTCGTTAAAGATGCCCTAGTATCTTTGGAGGGTACCTTGGGTGATGCTTTGGGGATGCATTACCAACTCGAAGAGAAAGAGAATCAGGACTGGATCAAAAAGTACCAAGAGTCTGTCCAACCGATCGAAGCCGGAAAATTCTATATCTTCCCAAGCTGGTATCCTCCCAAAGAGGATCTGATCAATATCAAGATCGATCCGGCACTGGCGTTTGGTTCGGGGCATCATGCCACGACCTACTCCTGTCTTGAAGCCCTCAGTAAGTATGTCGATGAAGGGGATCGTGTAGTCGATGTAGGATGCGGCTCGGGGATACTCGGACTTGCCGCTGCAAAACTCGGAGCTGAGGTAGATCTCTGCGATACCGACCCGCTCTCTGTGCAGAGCACGGAAGAGAACTTTCGTCTCAACAATGAGAGTTATGCTAAACTATGGGAAGGTTCGGTCGATAAAGCAAAGCAAAGCTATAATGTCGTCATTGCCAATATCATAGCGGATGTTCTGCGTTTTATCGCACCTGATCTCAAGAAATCTCTCAACGCTGACGGACACTTGATTCTTTCAGGAATTTTGGATAAAAAAGAGGAGCGTGTCAAAGAGTCTTTCGAGGATTTGACACTGCTTGAGAGAACGTTAAAGGATGAGTGGGTCACCCTCGTCTATACAAAGGATAAAGCATAATGGCAAATCAGAACAACAACCAAAACAATGATAATAACAACAATAACTTTTTCAACAACAACCCGCTTTTGGCATTTGCGATCTTTTCGATCGTGATCATCCTGCTTTTCAAGACCTTTATCGGTGAAGGCAATCAGGGTCTTGGAGAGATGATCAACAACAAACAGCACATCAGCATCACCAAAAGTGTCAAATACTCCGATATCAAAGATAAGATCGAAGAGGGCAATGTCAAAGATGTCAAGCTGACCCCAACAACGATCGAGGCGATCGCCGAAGAGGATGGGCGTAAAGTACGTTACATTGCCCAAAATGTCCCTACATACGACAAAGAGCTTATCCCGCTGCTTGAGAAGAAGAAGATTCCTTACGAAGGGATCATGGGCGGCGGATTTGTCTCCGAACTGCTCAGCTCACTGCTGCCGATCCTGATCTTTTTTGCGATCTGGATCTTCCTTGCCAAGCGTATGTCCAAAGGGATGGGCGGCGGCATCCTCGGTGCCGGCAAAGCAGACAAACTAATCAACTCCGAGAAACCCGATACGAAGTTTGATGATGTACAGGGGGTCGAAGAGGCAAAAGATGAGGTCAAAGAGATCGTTGACTTCCTCAAATTCCCCGAACGCTACATCGAACTGGGTGCCAAGATCCCCAAAGGGGTCCTCCTTGTAGGACCTCCTGGTACAGGGAAGACCCTCCTTGCCAAGGCAGTTGCAGGAGAGGCATCGGTACCTTTCTTCTCTGTCAGCGGATCAAGCTTTATCGAGATGTTTGTCGGTGTGGGAGCAAGTCGTGTACGCGACCTCTTCGCACAGGCTAAAAAAGAAGCCCCCTCAATCATCTTTATCGATGAGATCGATGCGATCGGTAAGAGTAGAGCAAGCGGTGGTCAAATGGGTGGCAATGACGAAAGAGAGCAGACACTCAACCAGTTGCTCGCTGAGATGGACGGCTTTGGTACCGACACGCCTGTCATTGTCCTTGCTGCTACCAACCGTCCGGAGACACTCGATGCCGCGCTACTGCGTGCAGGACGTTTTGACAGACAGGTACTTGTAGACAAACCTGACTTTGAAGGGCGTCTTGCTATTCTCAAAGTCCACTCCAAAGATGTCAAGCTCGCGCCAAATGTCGATCTTGAGGTGGTTGCCAAACAGACGGCCGGGCTTGCAGGTGCAGACCTTGCCAACATCATCAACGAAGCTGCCCTTCTTGCGGGACGCCAAAACAAAAAGCAGATCGAGCAGGAAGATCTGCTCGAAGCGATCGAACGCTCTTTTGTCGGACTGGAAAAGAAAAACCGCAAGATCAACGAAATGGAGAAAAACATCGTTGCACACCACGAGAGCGGTCATGCACTGATGGCAGAGCTGACCAAAGGTGCCACCCGTGTCACCAAAGTCTCCATCATCCCAAGAGGTCTGGGTGCACTGGGCTATACACTCCATCTTCCTGACGAAGAGGAGCGTTTCCTCAAACAGAAGCATGAGTTGATGGCAGAGGTCGATGTATTGCTGGGTGGACGTGCTGCCGAAGAGATCTTCATCGGTGAGATCAGTACAGGAGCGGGCAATGACCTTGACCGTGCCACAGCGATCCTCAAAGATATGATCACGGTATATGGTATGAGTGATGTTGCCGGACTGATGGTACTCAAGCGCCACGAAAACTCCTTCCTCGGAGGCGGAGGCGTCACCACTGAATACAGTGAAAAGATGGCGGAAGAGATAGATGAGTTTATCAAGCGTACCCTCAATGAACGCTACAACTATGTCAAAGAGACCCTCAAAGAGTATGAAGAGGCGATCAGAGAGATGGCAAGAGTACTGCTCGATGTAGAAGTGATCGAAGGAGAAACCGTACGCAAGATCATCGAGGAGTTCGAAAAGAAACATAACAAAAAGTCGCGTCTCGCCCACCCTTCCAAAAAAGCAGATGCAGCTCAGGATACACAAGAAAAGCCGGACAACACAAACGAATCGGAAACGGACGGATCTGACAATGACAATGGCGGAGATGAGAGCAAAGCATAGCCCATGAAAAAAGCCAACCTTATCTACATCCTTCCCAATCTATTTACTGCGAGCAGTATCTTTGTGGGTGTGATAAGTATGGTAGAGGCAAGCAAAGGCAATTTCGTCACTGCCTCATGGCTTATCCTGCTGGCACTTGTCTTTGACGGTCTTGATGGGCGTATCGCACGTATGACCAACACCACAAGCAAATTTGGCGTAGAGTTTGACTCTCTGGCGGATATCGTCTCTTTTGGAGTCGCGCCTGCGATGCTACTCTACTTTTTCGCCGGAGACGCATTTGGACGTTTCGGTATTCTCGTCTCTGCGCTTTATGTGATCTTCGGAGCCATACGCCTTGCACGGTTCAATATCTCTACCGCAAAAACAGATCCCAATGTCTTCATCGGTCTGCCTATCCCTACCGCCGCTATCTTTATCTCCATGTGGATTCTTCTCTTTGTCAAATACGGGCTCGAAGATTTTAGGATCGTGCTGCTGCTGCTCGCTCTGGGGGTCGCTGTCCTGATGGTCAGCAACTTTCGTTATCCCTCATTCAAAAAAGTCCAGCTTGACAAACCGATGGTCTTCAAGACGATGATCATCCTCGTACTTGCCGCTTCTCTGCTCTATCTTTTCGCCGCTGAAGGGTTTGCGCTGATCATACTCGCCTATGTGCTCTACGGTCCTCTGAGAGGCATGCGTACCCTCTCCCTTCGCCAAACAAGATTCAAACGCTAACGGCGCGTGTCTGTTGCCTAAGGGTATCTATCGAGTTTGTGTTTGTAAAAATAGCTGGCACTCTGATAATACCCGACAGTGTCATCCAGCTCATCCTGATCGGGTTTGATCTCTGTGTACTTATTGCCTGTCAACTCCAGCGAATCTACATGAAATGCTTTGGCTGTTTTGTTTGGCAGCAGTATGGTGAGGGTCTCATCCTGATAGAGCCCAAGCTTCTGATAGTTTCCGATCAAAGCTCTTGGAGTGAAGTCATTACTTAAGATATCTTTGCCATAGAATTTACTCTTGTAATCCCAGTGCATCAAGGCAAAAAGTGTCGGTGCCAGATCGATCTGCGAAGAGAGTTTACTCACGACCCTTGGCGTGATCAGTTTCGGTGCATAGATGATCAAAGGTATCTTGTAACGATAGAGCGGCAGCTCCGTTTTCCCTGCACTTCCGCCGTTGTGATCTGCGACAAACACAAAAAGGGTCTTCTCAAACCATGGTTTCTTTGCCGCTTCATTTAAAAATTTGTTGATCGCATAGTCAGTATACTTCACCCCGCCGCTTCGCCCTGTGTGGCTTGGGATATCGATCCTCCCTTCAGGGTAGGTGTAGGGTCTGTGGTTGGAAGTAGTCATAATAAAGTTGAAGAAGGGTTTGCCCTCCTTAAAGGTACGATCTGCCTCTTTGATACTCTTGGCAAAGAGATCTTCATCGCAGACTCCCCAGACATTGGCAAAGGTAATTTCATCATCCTCAAAGTCATTCCGGTCAACGATCTTGAAACCGTTATGGCTAAAGAAGTCATTCATATTGTCAAAATAGCCATGACCTGCATAGATGAACCTATTCTCATACCCTTTCTCTTTAAATATCCATCCGATATTGAACATATTATGGTTATCGGGTCGCTTTACGATACTTCTGCCCGGTGTGGGCGGTACACTCATCGTCACAGCCTCCATCCCCCGTACCGTACGGGTACCGGTCGCAAAAAAGTTGTCAAAAAAGAGCGACCGCTTGGTAAGCGCATCCATATGAGGCGTAAGATGCTGCGTGTTTCCGTAGATGCCCATATAGGAGGCACTCATACTCTCTATCATCACCAACATCACATTGTAGTGTTTCTCTTCTCCGTTATTATCTATGATACGCAGTGTATTGTTCAAATCATCTGAGATAAAACGGCTGTTTTTACTGCTAACAAGTTTTCTGTAACGCTTGAGTACCTTTACAATCGGCTGCGTGATATAGAACTCATCATAATCCAGCATATTGTTTCTAAATGCGCTAAAGAGGGAGTAGAGCCCATCTTTGGCAAGCTCCTGGTTATAACGGTTTTTGGATACCTTTAGGGCAATATCCTGCTTCTGCATCAGGTTGAAAGCGAGCAGAGGTACCGCCAGGAGTCCGAGTGTCACGCCAAATCTCTCTTTATAACTGCTATGATCCTGAAATACCTTCTCAAAACCGTTCGTCTTCTTATACAACAGCCAAAAAATACCCGCTGTCAGCAGAAAAATAATACTCAACAGCAGCGGCATAGGATAGGACTCCTGAATATTGCGGATCACTTCATGGGTGTAGACCAGATAATCCACTGCGATAAAGTTGAAACGCTTGCCAAACTCATTCCAGAAAAACCACTCACTAAAGCC
>WFYB01000016.1 GCA_015490315.1 Sulfurovum sp.
GAGCCGAGAGGATCAAAATCAGGGTATAGAAAAAGCGCGTATTGATACCGCGTAGCTGTGCATACTCACTATCATAGCTGACCGCAAGGATCTGGCGGTACCAGAAGACCACGACAAAGAGGATGATCGTCAGTAGACCCCCCATAAAGTAGAGATCCTGTGTCGTGACTGCCAGTATCGAGCCAAAAAGGTAGCTCATCAAATCGACATTATATCCGGGGGTTAGGTCGACGAAGATCACACCGATTGCCATACCTACTGCCCAGATCACTCCGATGAAGGTATCTATCCTGTGGCGGTTGCGGTGTGTCAGGAGTGCGATGAGCAGTGCCGCACCTACAGCAAAGAGCGAAGCCCCCAGAAAGATTGGCAGCCCCAAAAAGACCGCCAGTCCGATCCCGCCATAAGAGGTGTGTGCGATCCCCCCAGCGAGAAAGACCATGCGGTTGACGACGATAAGTGAGCCGATGATCCCCGCTGCAAGGGAGACGAGAATGCCTGCGATGATAGCATGCTGCATGAAGGTAAACTGTAAGGCTTCTATCATTTGGTCTCACTCCATCTATTTTTTCTCTCTTGTTGTGTGTGTTCTTTGGAGGGTGTGCAGGTGTTGCAGCTCTCATTGCCAAGCATCTCAAGCAGTTCTATCTCACAGAGATGTCCTGTATCGGAGTGGGTGTGAAATATCTTGCTTTTGTCTGAGATGTCGTGCACAACACTGCTTCTGTTGAGATGTGCGACTTTGTTGGCATACTTGAGGATCACTGAGAGATCGTGGCTGACCACAAGGATCGTCATTGTCCGGTTGAGCGCTTCGAGCAGCTCATAGATCTCTTTTTGTCCCTGTGGATCGATACTTGCGGTAGGCTCATCGAGGATGAGGATACGAGGGTGCGCGCAGAGTGCTCGGGCGATCATCACACGCTGACGCTGTCCGCCGGAGAGTGAGCCGATCTTTTCGTTGGCGAACTTCTCCATGCCTACCTGTGAGAGGGCTCCCATAGCACAGGCGATCTCATCTTTGCCGTACCCAAAGAGGGGACGGTGCTCTCCGACATGCCCGATGAGTACCACTTCGATGACTTTGATGGGGAAGTCGGTATTGATATTGGTATTTTGGGGGACATAGCCGATCTTGTCACGGCTCTTTTGGGGTGGTTTGCCCAGTACTCTTATCTCTCCTTGTTGCGGGGTAAGTAGTCCGAGTGTGAGTTTGAGCAGCGTCGATTTGCCTCCGCCGTTGGGACCGATGATCGCGAAAAAATCTCTCTCTTCTACAGTAAGATTGACATCTTCGAGTACCAGCTGATCCTCATAGGCAAAAGAGAGGTGCTTTATCTCGATCAGGGCTTTTGACATCTATGCGCCGCCTGCGATCGCTTTGGCGATCCTGATGAGATTTGCCGACCAGTCAGGCGCCATCGGCGAGACTTTGATGACAGGGATGCCAAGCTCTTTGGCGATGATCTGTGCACTGGTATCTGAAAACTCCGGCTGTGTAAAGATAGCACGTGCCCTCTCGCGGCGCGCCTCATTGATGAGTCTGATAAGCGCTTTGGGTTTGGGTGCCTTGCCCTCTATCTCCACAGGCAGCTGAACGAGTCCATACTCTTTGGCGAAGTAGCCCCAGGAGGGGTGAAAGACCATAAACTTCGTCCCTTTGGGTACCTTGGAGAGGATCTGGCGGATCTTCTCATCGGTGGCATTAACCTCTGACAGCCATGCCGCAAGCCCTTGACGGTAGGTTGTCTCATGGGAGGGATCGGCTTGTATCAGGGCATCGGTGATGTTGCGTGAGATGATCCGGACATTGGAGGGAGCAGTCCATACATGCGGATCGAGTCCGCTATGGGCATGATGGTGTTCATGCGCATCATTATGTTCATCATGATGCTCCTCTACAGCCATGGGTATCTTCTCTATCCCCTTTGTCACGTCGATGACGGCAAGACGGGGATTGAGATCTCTGAATTTGGGCAGCCAGACATTCTCAAACTCCACACCGATAGCAAAATAGAGATCGGCATCGGCAATCTGGCGCATCTGTGAGGGCTTAGGCTCATAGGTATGCGGCGAATCCCCGGGCTTGACCATCGTAGCGACCTCTATCGCATCACCGCCGATCTTTTTGGCAAAGGTTTGCTCCGGTACGATGCTGACGACACTTTTGGTTTGGGCAGATAACAGGGCAGAGAACAAAAGGGTGATAAATGCTAATTTCTTTTTCATAGAGGCAATTATATCCAAAATGGAAGGGATGCGAAAGATACATAGTAAAAACGCACAAGGTTGACATAATTAATATAATTAAAGTATAATTTATATACTATTAAAGAGGTTTCAAATGCAGTTTGAATATGATGAGAATAAA
>WFYB01000017.1 GCA_015490315.1 Sulfurovum sp.
AAACACTCTATGAACTCGGACAAAGGGCTTTTGGAGAAAATCAGGTACAGCAGCTCAAAGAGCGAATGCATGCCCTCGAAGATCTGCCTCTGGAGTGGCACATGATAGGCAGACTGCAAAAAAACAAAATAAACAACCTTATCGACCTGCGTCCGACACTGATGCAGTCACTCGATAGCCTTGATTTGGCACATGAAATGCAAAAAAAACTGACGGCAAAAGAGGCAAAGATGCACTGCCTGCTTCAGATCAATGCAGCAAAAGAGGAGAGCAAAGCGGGTGTCATGCCCGAACATGCGATCGATACCTATCTGCAGATCAAAGAGAGCTGCCCCAATATCAATCTCAAAGGGGTGATGACCATCGGTGCGCATACAAATGATACAAAGGCGATACAGCAAAGCTTCGAGACAACCCACAGCATCTATGAAAGACTCGAAAAAGAGGGGGCAACGATCTGTTCTATGGGAATGAGCGGAGATTACGAACTGGCGATCAAATGCGGCTCCAATATGGTACGTATCGGCTCTGCCCTTTTTAGGGGCTGATTTAGCCCATTAAGAGGCTTTGGCAGCTTGGCACTGGGCGCAGACACCGTAGAGGTTGATCTGCTGTTTATTGAGCGAGAAACGCTCTTGTGACGTCATCGACTTCAAGAGCTTGTCCGTCTCTTCGAGACAGGGTCTGTCTTCCACCTCTCCGCACTCGGTACAGATCAGATGGATATGGTCGTTCTTTGTCAGTTCATACTTTGGTTTCTTACCTGTTATTGGCACCTCCACCAATACACCGTTCTCAACCATCAGGATAATATTTTTATAGACTGTCGCCAGAGAGAGTGACGGGTGTACCTTGACGACCTCATCATAGATCTCTTCGATCGCCATATGCCCATGTTTTTCTATCGTTTCAAGTATATTCATACGCTGAAACGTCGCTTTGAGACCACTCTCCTTGAGCAGCACCGCATAATCTGTCATGAAGTCTCCTTTCCCCATTGTTAACATCTGTAGAACATAGTTAACACTATCACAATCACAATAGGGTTAACTATATCCTGTTCCTGTCTATAGACAGGAACAAGTATGTTTTAAAGCTCGTCAGCGTGCTTGGAGAGATACTCAGCGACACCTTCACTGTCAGGCTTCATACCCTCTTCACCTTTTTGCCAGCCTGCAGGACATACTTCGCCATGCTCGTTGGTGAAGATCATAGCATCTACCATTCTGATCATCTCATCGACATTTCTTCCAAGTGGAAGGTCATTGATGACAGCATGTCTGATCGTACCGTCTGCATCGATAAGGAAAGAACCTCTCAGTGCCACACCGGCATCCTCAAGAAGTACATCATAATCTCTTGAAATCTGCTTTGTCAGGTCTGCAACAAGCGGGAAGTTGATACGGCCGATACCGCCTTTTTCTACCGGAGTCTCTCTCCATGCGAAGTGAGAGAACTGTGAATCTACAGAAACACCGATGATGTTGACACCTCTGTCCGTAAACTCTTTGGCTCTGTGAGAGAATGCAATGATCTCAGATGGACATACAAATGTAAAGTCAAGCGGATAGAAGAAAAGTACCGCACCCTTTGGTCCGATATTTTCATAAAGATTAAAGTTATCTACGATCTGTCCGTCTGCAAGTACGGCTGTTGCTGTAAAGTCTGGCGCTTTTTTTGTTACCAACATATTCATTTCCTTAATGATAATTTTTATTACATAAGGATTGTATCAGATGATCTTTAAATTGAGATTAATTTTTAAACGGCAAAAGCCCAAACTTTTTGATAAATGCCTCATCAATCTTTATAAGCCCT
Source organism: Sulfurovum sp. (assembly GCA_015490315.1). Taxonomy (GTDB): domain Bacteria; phylum Campylobacterota; class Campylobacteria; order Campylobacterales; family Sulfurovaceae; genus Sulfurovum. Next base: position 1,819 of record WFYB01000017.1, read on the forward strand.
TTTTGCCCAAGCGTGTCGAGTACCTCTTTGGTACAGAAGGTATCGCCCGGCCACTCTCTGGGATAGCCGTCGAGTTCATTTTTGTTGGTCGCATCGATAGCGATGAAGGGGTCGAGTATCACATCACGCTGCGCATCGATGTTGTTCACCACGCGCCAGATCAGCATGTAGGGATTCTCCAGATCGTTGTTGGCATGGTCGACTATCACCAATACCCTGATATGTGGAGCAAGTGATGTGAGCTTGGCGATCGTCTCTTTTTGTGAAACACTCTTTTCTACAGCGATCACACAGATCGGGTTTTTGGTATGGGACATATACTGTTTGAGCGCTTTGATCTGCGGGACGATCTGCTGACAGCGTTCAAGCAGGACACTGTCATCGAGCAATTCTTCTATCCCCGCTTCGACCTCTTCCTTTGCCGTCGCATCGATCCCCAGCTTGCCGCCGACAAACTGTCTGCTCGAAGCGTGATCGAGATGATCGACGATCCCGTGCGTGATCAGTATCTTCTCTCTCTCAAGCCTGTTGAGTATATGCGCTGCCAACGCCTCATGATCCTCCAGTGCCGGTGCATCTTCACCTACAAAGATGGCATGCTTGACAAAACTCATCTGCCCCACACCCCAAAAGGCATGCATAAACTGTTCGGCATGCCCCGGGTAATGCACCTGCATCTTGGCAAGGATGAGATTGTGAAAGACCCCGTTTTCAGGCATATAGTAGTCGATGAGATCGGGAGCCATGGGCTTGAGCATCGGCAGAAAGACCCGCTCAGTCGCCCAGCCCATATATTTGTCCTCCAGCGGCGGTTTGCCCACTACCGTAGCGGCAAAGACTGGGTTCTTTTTCATCGTAATAGTCTCTACCTCCATCACAGGGAAAGGCTCTTTGAGGGTGTAGTAGCCCGTATGGTCACCAAAGGGGCCTTCTATCTCCATCTCCTTGGGGTCTACAAACCCCTCGATGACGATATCGACATCATTGGGGATATAGATATCATTGGTGATCGACTTGACCAGCTGTGCGTTCTTGTTGCGCACAAAACCGTAGAGCAGCATCTCGAACATCCCATGCGGCATCGGTGCCTGTCCGCACCATATATAGAGCGGATCACCGCCGATGGCAACAGAGACCGGCATCTTTTTGCCCGCTTTTTGGTACTGATCGAAAAAGTGTGAGGCATCTTTGTGGATCTGCCAGTGCATCCCAAGACGCTTCTTGTCATACTGTTGAAGTCTATACATCCCGAGGTTTTGCATCGTACCGTCAAGACTCTGGGTATAGACCTGCCCCATCGTAATGAACGGACCGCCATCCTCTTCCCATGTCTTGAGGATAGGAAGCCTGTCGAGGTCAACTTCCGCTTTGGGGATGATCTGCTCCTGACAGGCACCCTTGGATCGCTGTCGCTTTGGAAAGACGTTTTTAAGTGCAAAGAGTCTGGGCAGCATAGAGAGCTTCTCTTTGAACGTTTTGGGAGGCTTGAGCTTGAGCAGCGACTCGATCCCCTCCGCCACTTCATCGGGATGTTTACCGAAAATCTTCTCAGTGATCTCCTTGTTGGCAAAGATATTCATCAAGACGGGCATGTCATACTCGATACCCTTTGCCTTGTTGACAGGATGGGTAAAAAGTATCGGACGCGAATCCTCTTTTTTGACCTCTATATAGGCGACATGAGGGATCTCCAACGCCACATCAAGGGGTTCATCGATGATCTTGAGGTTACCGTTCTCTTTGAGCCACGCTACGACATCTTGCATACATTTACCTTCGTGTCAGATTGGAAAGATTATAACAAAAAAGGGCTTACCGCCCTGCACTGTCTATCTATGCTGAAAATCAACATGCAACCACGCTAAACAAAAAGTAAAAAATTTGCTATAATCTAAGCATCAAAGAAGCTAAAAGGTATTTCTTGACTTTTGTTTATAGAGAGCATGCAATCCAAAGAATGTTTGAAAGAGATATACTTGAAGAGAGTGTCGAAGATACTATTCAGAATGGAGAGATTATTGAGACATATCTTGATGACAAACCATATCCTTCTTTTTTGGCTTTGAAGCTATATGACAAACCTCTTCATGTTGTATTTGCAAAAAATGAGGAACAGAATGAAATTATAGTGATTACCGCATATTATCCCGATAGTGATAAATGGAGTGATAACTACACAAAAAGGATAAAGAGATGAAATGTATGATCTGCAAGCATGGCGAAACAACAAAAGGGACAACGACTGTCACTCTGGAAAAAGACAATTCAACTATCGTCTTCAAAGAGGTTCCTGCACATATTTGTGATAACTGTGGAGAAACCTATATCGATGATACCGTCACAAAAGCATTGTTGAACAAAGCAAGAGAAATTGTTAAAAACGGTGTAGAGGTCGATATTAGAAAGTTTGAACTTGCTGCATAATAACCTCATACAAAAGATCTAAAGCACAAGCTGTCCCATATATACAACGGAGACAATTTGCTTGTATTGACAGAAAAGTTTTAAAGCCTCTGCGGCATCTCATCCTTAAAGGCGATCTTTTCTGCATTTTCCAGAATCTCGAGTGCACCTTTGGCGATCATCGCTTCTGCGAGTTTGACACCAAGGGGCTTGGCTACACTCTTCTTTTCAGACTCAAGAGGTGCTTCCATCTCTTCGTGCAGAATGTGGGTGCCGTCCGGATAGCCGAGCATTGCGCGCACATGGAGTTTGTCGTCACAGACTGTGGCATTGACCGCCACCGGGGCAGAACAGCCCGCACCTATCTTTGAGACGAAGTCACGCTCTACTTTGGTACAGAGAAATGTCTCTTCATCATTGAGACTCTCAGCGATCTCTCGGACCCGACCATTGGCTGCGACGATCTCGATACCCAGTGCCGCCTGTCCCATAGGGGGGATAAAGAAATCCAGCTTTTGCACATAGGGAATATCCTTGAGCAGATCAAGGCGTTTGAGTCCAATATAAGCAAGAATGATCGCATCATACTCACCCTCTTTTAGTTTGCGTAGCCTTGTATTGACATTGCCGCGCAGCTCTTTGACCTTGAGATCCGGGCGACGCTCGAGCAGCTGCATACGGCGGCGGAGACTGGTCGTTCCCACTGTCGCTCCCTGGGGGAGGTCATCCAGACTTGCATAGGTATGTGAGAGCAGTACATCACTCTGATCCTGACGTTTGGTGATCGCACTTAGCTCCAGACCCTCTGGGATATAAGTCGGTACATCTTTGAGTGAATGTACCGCCATATCGGCATTGCCCGCCAACATCTCATCTTCAAGCTCTTTAGTGAAGTGCCCTTTCCCCCCGATGAGCGCAAGCGGCTTGTCAAGTATCTTGTCACCTTTTGATGTGATCTCATTGAGCTCCACCGTGATTTCAGGGAATGATGTCTCGATCCGTTCTTTGATATGATATGCCTGCCAGAGTGCCAGTGCACTCGCACGTGTTGCTATGACCAATTTTTCCAAGAGATTGCCTTTATAGAGGAGTATTTTGGGTAGAGAGGCTCACGCTTCTGCTCACCCTTTATTTGATAAGTTTTTTATATCCATCGCGCATTTTGTCCCATTCACCGTCAATATAAATTGTAGGGGTACCGGATACCATCAACTTGGCTGCTGCATCTTCATCTGCTTTAATTGCTGCTTTGGTCGCATTGTCATCGACTTTGGTCGCAGAGACGCTGTAACCGGTATGCTCTTTGACCTTTGAGAGGACTTTGGTCATATCTGTTGTTCGCGGATCAATCTTGAGCGAGTACATCTTCTCTACCACATCTTTTTTGCCCTCTTGCTGTGCGAGATGCATCACACGTGTCAGGATACCCGAAACAGGATGAATACGCAGCAGCGGCAGATGGTAATAGTAAAGTGCGATCTTATCTGGATGTTCTTTGGCAGCCTTCATGATACCCGGTACCACCTCTTGACAGAAGGGACACATCGGGTCAGAAAAGACAAGGATTTTGTGTGCCGCATCTTTGTTCCCAAAGAGCAGATGTGCGTCATCATACATAGATGCAGGGACGGTCGGTTTGATATCTTCGCGGTAGTCATGTCCATTCTTGAGGTTGACCAGATGTCCTGTAGCCAAACCATCCTTGACAAAGATCGTCTCAGGTACCTTGATATCTTTCCCCTGATACTCCAGATCCATATTTGTCAGCAGGACATTCCAGCCCGGAAGCGCTTTATGTGTCTTGGTCTCGATCACCTTGATCCCTTTGACCTTTACCTGTGGGTTTTTGACTATATTTCTTTTGATATATTTCAAAAGTTCTTTGTTGGTCGGTGTGCTGTTTGGTGTGTCTGCGTTGGCACTAAGCGCGATCGTTGCGATCAGTGTGCTCGTCAATAACTTCGACATCAATGACATCATCTTCTCCTTGTTGTTGAAATGGATTTTTTTGTTCGGGTTTCATTTTAGCAGTAAATTGTAAATAAATCGCGTAAAGCAGTGCGGCAAGTCCCAGAAAATCACTCAAGACACCGGGGATGATCAACAAAATCGCCCCCAGCATATAGGCAGTCGCCGCATTCTCAAAGCTTTTCATACTCAGCTTGCCCTGCGCCATCGCATTGAAGTTGCCTATCATTGCCAGAGGGGAACTCTGCAGCAGACGTACGCCTATGACCATCGTCACTATGATCCAAAGTGCTGACCAGAAAAAACCGATAGACTCACCGACCTTGAGCGAGAGATAGAGCTCCAGCAGCAAGAAAGGCACCAGAAGGAAGATCATCCTCTAACCTTTGCCACGATCTTATCCTTGATCTCATCCAATGAGACCTCCTCTTTGGCAAGCCCCTTGCGCTCTATGATCTCAACACTGCCTTCACTTAGTTTTTTACCAAAGACAACACCATACGGAATGCCAAGCAGCTCAAAATCTTTGATCTTCGCGCCAAATCTGTCTTTGCGGTCATCAAGCAGGACATCCACCCCTTCGGCACTTAGTTCTTCATAGAGCTTTTGGGCAGAGCGCATCTGTGCTTCATCTTTCACATTGGAGACAAGGATATAGAGATCAAACGGTGTTGTCTCTTTCGTCCAGATGCACCCTTTGTCATCGTGATACTGCTCGATGATGGCTGCCAGCAGACGGCTGACACCGATACCGTAGGTTCCCATCACCATCGGCTGCGATTTGCCGTTCTCATCGAGGAATGTGGCACCAAGCGGTTCACTATAACGCGTGCCAAGCTGAAAGATATGCCCCACTTCGATCCCCTTGGTGTATCGAAGTTCGCCGCCGCACTTGGCACAGAGATCTCCCTCCTGTACCGCAACAATATCATGGTAGTCCAGATTACCCTCTATCGTGTTACCAGTCGTATGGTACTCCTTCTCATTCGCACCGCAGATCATATCGGTCGCACCTTCAATGGTTTTATCTACGATCACACGCACGCCTTCAGGCACGTCGATCGGTGACATGAAACCTGCGACGAGCCCTGCGGATGCAAGCTCCTCTTCGCTTACCTCTACGAGATCATTGGCATCTACAGCGTTGCAGGCTTTGACCTCCTGCAGCGCATCAGAGCCTCTGAGTGCAAACAGTACGATCTCACTTCTGCCCTCATCATAGAGTGCACGCATCGCAACCGTTTTGACCAGATAGAAAGGGTCGACATCAAAAAAGGCTGCAAGCTCCTCCATCGTCGAAGCATTGGGCGTATGCACCTTCTCTTTGCCAAGCTGAGGTGCCGGTGCGTCACAGACTTTTTCTTGACGTACCGCTGCTTCGATGTTGGCACCGTAGTCGCATCCGTCACACACAACGATCGTATCCTCACCGCTGTCGGCAAGCACCATGAACTCTTTGCTGCCCGATCCGCCTATCGCGCCGGAGTCCGCTTCGACCACACGGAACTCAAGCCCAAGACGTCTAAATATCTTTTTGTAGGTCTCCTCCATCAGGTCAAACTCACGCTTCATATCCGCTTCATCGGCATGGAAGCTGTAGCCGTCTTTCATCAGGAACTCACGTCCGCGCATCAACCCGAAACGGGGTCTGATCTCATCGCGGAATTTGAGGTTGATCTGGTAGAGATTGAGCGGCAGTTGCTTATAGCTCTTGACGCTCTGGCGCACGAGGTTGACCATCATCTCTTCATGGGTGGGACCGAGCACAAACACATTCTCTTTACGGTCTTTAAAACGCAGCAATTCCTTGCCGTACTTCTCATAGCGTCCGCTCTCTTCCCAGAGTGATGCCGGTGTCACAAATGCAAGACTCACCTCCTGACAGCCGACACGATCAAGCTCCTCTTTGACTACCTGCTTGACCTTGTCAAGTACCCGTTTGCCAAGCGGCAGAAAGTTGTAAAGTCCGCTGCCTCCGACGGACTGTATGAAGCCGCCTCTGATCAGATAGATATGACTCGCCAGTGTTGCATCGTTGGGAGTCTCTTTGCTCGTAGGTATCAAAAGTTTTGAAAATCTCACGCGTTGTATCCTTTGGTATGGTGGTCTAATTTGTACTGCTTGAAATCGATATGCTCTGTATCGATATTGAACATCCTCTTGACGGCTTCGATACAGTTGGCATTTTTCTTTTCTGTCGATGATTTGCGAAGGTTTTGTGTCGGATCATGCAAAAATCGGTTAAACATCTGCGTTGCCATCTTGCGCATATTCTCCTCATACTCTCCGGGGACAAACCCTTTTTTGACGGCACGTCTGATCTCTGCGTCGATCGCTTCATTGACATGCTGACGCATCTGCTTGATCACAGGCTCAATAGAGAGTGCCCTAAGCCATGCATAGAACTCCTCAGTATAGCGTTCTACGATCTCTGCCGCCTGCAATGCCTGCTCTTCCCGCAAGGCGTGATTCTCTTTGGAGATCGATCTCAGGTCATCGATACGGAATATCTGGAGCTTGGGCAGATCCATATCTGCAATATCTCTGGGGATCGCCATATCAAACCAGAGGCGAGGGAGCGTTTCATTTTCTATCAGTGCTTCAGTGATGATAGGCTCAGGAGACGAAGTAGCTGAAAAAAGGAGTCTGTATCGGTTGATATATTTTGGCAGCTTCTCCATTGTGGCCGCTTTGACATTCTCACCCAGTGTTGCAGCCACCTGCTCTACCTTCTGTTGGTCACGTCCGATCAGGATCACATCACATCCAATACGCAGCAGGTGTTTTGCAGCCAGGACACCCATCTCACCGGCACCTACGACCACCCCTGTCATACCCTGTATGTTGTCACCCAAAATCTTGTGTGCCTGTGCGACAGCGACCGATGCGATAGAGATAGGGTTTTGGGAGATGTTGGTTGTGTTTCGTACCTCTGCGGCACACTTGACGGCATAGGAGATCAGACGATTTAGCCTGCGTCCGGCAGTACCGTTGTCGTGCGAAAGTCTGAACGCCTCCTTGACCTGCCCTGTGATCTGAGACTCCCCTACTACCAGCGAATCGAGCGAAGAGACGACCGAGAAGAGATGGTGTACCGCCTCCTCATCATCATAACGCTTCGCTGTACTTTTGAGAGCATAGAAATTCATACCGCTCTTTTGCGCCATGAGCCCCAGTACCGCATGAAAAGAGGAGAAGTTGTCACGTGTTGCCAGGACGACCTCTACACGGTTGCATGTAGAGATGATAAACGCTTCATGGACAAACTCAAAGGCGATGAGCTGATCGAGCATCTGCTTCTTCTCTTCATCGTTTGCAAATGCCAGCTGTTCACGCATCGCCTGATCACAGTTTTTGTGTGAAAAACTTACGACTTGATAATACATTA
>WFYB01000018.1 GCA_015490315.1 Sulfurovum sp.
CTCAAGGGTTAACTGTTTATATTTCATAGTACTTTCCTGATTTTGTGGTGAAAAAAGGATAACCTATGCTCGGTTAGCCCTCTCTTTCACGGTACTTTCTCAGAAATTGCACTTATTGGTTGAATTGGCGAAACAAGACCTTATTATGTACGCCTCTCCCACGCCTCAATCCCCTTGTAAACACCCGTAGCGATCCCGAAGATCAGCATCGTTCCTGCGATACAGTAGGGTGCCTGTGCACCAAAGCCTCCGGGAAACTGCAAGACCTCATAGAGCATCTTCATCCATGCGATGATGGCGACAGCAAAAGTCACTATTTTGAGCAGCTTGATAATCTGTTTTGTTTTCTCGTTTGTCATAGCGTTATTTTATCCAAATTCGCTATAATTCACCAATTCTTGATTATGGGACAAACTATGCAAAGGTTCGAGCAGTATCTTAGCGCCAATCTTCCAAATGTGCCGAGTTTTCACCCTCTTTATGAAGAGGCGCTGGGGGCGATGTTGCTTGCAGGCGGCAAGCGTTTTCGTCCGCAGCTTCTTCTGCGGATCGTCGAGGCGTATGAACCGATGCTGTTTGATTCAGCGCTCCCTGTGGCACTGGCACTGGAGATGTTCCACACCTATTCACTGATCCATGATGATCTGCCTGCGATGGATGATGCCGATCTTCGCCGCGGACATACTACACTGCACAAGCGTTTCGATGAGGTCACGGCGATCTTGGCAGGTGATGCGCTCAATACCGATGCCTTTTACCTCATCGCTACTGCACCGCTGCGGGAAGATATACGGATCAAACTGGTCGAGATCCTCGCAAAAAACGGTGGCGGGTCAGGGATGGTACTCGGGCAGGCGATCGATTGTCACTTTGAGAACAAGCCGCTGACACTTGAGCAGATTAAGATGCTTCATACCAACAAAACTGCCAAGCTCATCGCAGCAAGTCTGATGATGGGAGCGGTGATCGCAGCACTTCCCAGAGAGAGCCAGCAGGCACTCTACGACTTTGGGCTTGACCTGGGGCTGCTTTTTCAGATACAAGATGATATCATAGATGAGACCCAGAGCGAGGAAGAGGCGGGCAAGACCACAGGCAATGACGGTGAGAAGAACAGCTTTGTGACACTTCTGGGGCTGGAGGGCAGTATGGAAGAGGCGGAGAGCCTCGCTGCCGCTCTGGAGGCACGTTTCGCTACGTTTGAGCCAAAGCTTCAGGAGGCACTGGAGCCGCTAATTGGCACCTATCTCTACAGACACAGAGAGGGTGCATAGGTAATGGTTCGCTAAAATCGAGTCTGCATTGTGGCAGATTGGCTTTTATCGAACAGATAGATCAAAAAACTAGATTGAACTTTCAAGGAAAAAAGATGGCAGAAATGACCGAGCAGAATGCAATGCGTAAAAAGATGGCAAATACGATCCGTTTTCTTGCGGCGGATATGGTACAAAAAGCGAACTCCGGACACCCTGGTGCACCGATGGGGCTGGCGGATATCGCAGTGGTACTCTCCGAAAAGCTCAAACACAACCCCAAAAACCCAAAATGGCTCAACCGTGACCGTCTGGTATTCTCCGGAGGGCACGGCTCGGCACTGATCTACTCACTGCTGCATCTTTGGGGCTATGATGTAAGTCTGGAAGACCTCAAGCAGTTCAGACAGCTTGACTCCAAGACACCCGGTCACCCGGAGTATGGACATACCGAGGGCGTAGAGATCACCACCGGGCCGCTCGGTCAGGGGATCGCCAATGCGGTAGGGTTTGCTATGGCGGAGGCCTTTACCAAGGCGCAGGTCAACTCGGAGACCTGTAAGCTGATCGACCACAAGGTCTACTGCCTCTGCGGAGACGGTGACCTGCAGGAAGGTATCAGCTATGAAGCGTGTGCACTTGCGGGGCACCTCGGACTCAAAGATCTCGTGCTCATCTACGACTCCAATGCCATTACAATCGAGGGGGACACCTCCATCGCATGGAGCGAGGATGTCGCCAAACGTTTTGAAGCGCAGAACTGGAATGTGATGAAGATCAACGGGCACTGCTACGACGATATCGAAAAGGCACTGGATGAGGTACAGCATGCGACCAAGCCTACTATCATCATCTCCAATACCATCATAGGCAAGGGTGCCGGAGAGCTTGAGGGGACACACCATACGCACGGCGCACCGCTGGGTGAGGAGATCATCAAAGCCTCCAAAGCCAAAGAGGGCTTTGATCCCGAAGCGACCTTCCAGATCCCTGAGGATGTGCTTCTGCGTTTCCGATGTGCGGTAGAGCAGGGTGAACTCTATGAAAAAGAGTGGATACACAGACAAAAAGAGGCACCATTGGTCGAGCAGAATGTCGCACTCGAAAAACTGCTCAATCCCGATTTCTCTGCGATCGAGTGGCCGGACTTCAGTGAAACACCCCAGATGGCGACCAGAGACAGCAACGGCAAGATACTTAATGCCATTGCCAAAGCAGTTCCCGGCTTTGTAGGCGGCTCAGCGGATCTGGCACCGAGCAACAAAACAGAGCTCAAAGAGATGGGAGATTTTCCAAAAGGGCGCAACATTCATTTTGGTATCCGCGAGCATGCGATGGCGGCGATCACCAACGCGATGGCACTCTACGGTACAACGATCCCGTTCAATGCGACCTTCTTTGTCTTCTCTGACTATCTCAAGCCTGCTGCGCGTATCGCCGCGCTGACAAGCATCAAAAACTACTTTGTCTGGACACACGATAGTATCGGTGTAGGTGAGGATGGGCCGACACACGAG
>WFYB01000019.1 GCA_015490315.1 Sulfurovum sp.
CTCGATGGCGAAAAGCGGGTTTTCAGTGCCAAAGACAATATCTTTATCAAAGATGCCCTGCTTGCAACCATCGCGATCCCCGGAATCTTCAACGAGCACGAGATCGGCGGCAAGATCTACGCAGACGGCTTTCTATGTGAAAATCTCGGTATCAATGAAGCCTCTCATGATCTCGTGCTTGCGGTAGATGTGTTGGGCAAACACTCTTTTGAGAGTACAATGCCTGACAGTTTTTTCAAAACTGCCAATGTCCTTGAGATGTTTGAAAAGTCAATGCGTATTCTGATCTACAACCAGACACAGGCACACCTGCGCTGCAGCAAGAAGGAGATCATACTCCTTGAACCGCATACCAGCGCCTACAAAACCTTTCAGTTTCACAAGATCGAAGAGATACGTGCACTGGGACTGGGACTGCTTCAATGATCACAGACGGACTGACCTATCTTGCCCTGCTGCTCTTTGTGGCATCTTCTGTTGTCTTTGTCGAGCATCGTACCCGTGCTAAGATCTTTTCTTACCTCCCCTCGATTGTCATCATCTACTTTTTGGTAATGTTGCTTTCGACATTGGGGCTTTGGCAGAAATGCGATGCAGTGACCCAAACCTACAAATCGGTCAAATCCGACCTCCTTCCGGCGATGATCTTTTTGATGCTCCTGCTTGCCGATATGCGTCAGATCGCACGCCTTGGCAAAAAAATGCTGCTTACGTTTCTTCTGGCATCCGTGAGTATTGGGATCGGTTTTGTCGTGATGTTTCTGCTTTTACACCACTATTTTGAACCCGATAGCTGGAAGGCCTTTGCTGCGCTGAGCGGTTCGTGGATGGGAGGTACGGGCAATATGGTCGCCATACAGGGAGCACTCGAGCTGCCTGATAGCAAGATGGGCTATGCCCTGCTGATAGACTCGGTCGATTATGCCATCTGGGTGATGATCTTGCTCTCACTGGTGCCTTTCGCCGCACATTTCAACCGCTGGAGTCAGGCAGATACCGCCATCATCGACGAAGTGGGAGAGAAACTTGCACGTAAAAACAGTCAAACTGAAACGATCAGTTTCCCTTCACTCTTTTTTCTTCTCGGATCTGCGATGCTTGTCTCGGCGCTCAGTACTTGGGCAGCAGGATTGCTGCCGACAACTGACTTTCTGACACAGACCACATGGATCGTGATCATCGCCACTGTCGCGGGGATCGTCATGGCGATGACACCGCTTGCCAAACTGCCCGGTGCTTCGGAGCTTGGCAATATGATGCTCTATACCATTGTCGCACTGATCGCTTCACGCGCCTCCTTTGCCGAACTGACACAGGCACCGCTCTATATCGCTGCGGGATTTCTCATCATCGCGGTACATGCAGTGATCATGGTGCTCTTTGCCAAGCTGTTCAAGCTTGACCTTTTCAGTCTGGGTATCGCTTCGCTTGCCAACATCGGTGGTGTCGCCTCCGCACCCATCCTCGCCTCTGCCTATTCCAAAGCGCTTATCCCTATCGGTGTGCTTATGGCAATGCTGGGATACATCGTCGGAACGTTTGGTGGACTTATGGTGGGAAAACTGCTTGAAATAATCGCAAAATAATCTGCTATAATATCTTTTATCAACATATAAAGGGAGTCATATACTCATGGAAGAACAAAACTGGGAAGAACAAAACCAAACAGGGATCGTCGATCAGGCACTGGCACATCCTATCAAATACACTGTTATGCTGACTAAGGAGATATTTGGTCTCAACAAGGGACTCTTTCTGGGGATCACCGCCATTGTGATCCTCCTCTCACTCCTCTCCAATATTCCAATCCTGGGGCTGATCGCCTCCGTACTTTCAGGGATTTTGATGTTCAGTCTCTTTTTCTTTGTGGGTAAAGTCTTTTACCACTCTAAAACGATGGATGAATTTGTCGATGCGATTAAATCCATGACGATAGCAAATCTCTGGAAAAGCTACTGGAAGCCCTCTTTGGGTGCGTATGCGGGATGGGTTATTCTCATTCTTGCGATCATAATGTTGATCGGCTTGATCATCGGTGTCAGCGGTCAAGGGAGCAACCTGGCAGCCGGCATGCAGAGCAACGATCCTACAGCGATGCTTGCGATAATGCCGCTGATGATCCTCCCCTTTATTCTGATTGCGCTGCTTTTATATGTAATGCCGCTTGTGTTTGCCAATATTATCAAAACAGACAATTTCAACGATGCTTTCAAGGCAGTTTTTACTATTTTTAGTAAAGATGTGTGGAGACGTGCCTTTACGGGAGTCTACTTCAAGTATATGGGTCTGCTTGGTCTCCTGCTTATCCTCTTTACTGTTATCATCGTAGTACTCTCCGGGCTCTTTATGTCGCTATTTGGCGCAATAGATCCTTCGATGATGGTGATCGGCATGGTAGTTGTGCTGATCCTGATGGTGATTCTCCAGATCGTGATGAATATCTTCTATGCCGTCTCTTCGGTCATTGCTGATAGGATGACACAGCAGCAGTGAAGATCAAACGCATCACTACACAACGCTTCAGTGCTCCGCTGAAGCACCCCTTTGTCACCGCCCTGCGCAGGGTAGACCGACTCGAAGATATCATTGTTACGGTCGAGGCTGAGGATGGCACTGTCGGCTACGGCGAAGGTGCACCGACACCGCAGATCACCGGTGAGACACTGGGCTCTATAGAGGCGGCTGTGGCATTTCTCTCTCCGCTATTGGAGGGAAACGATATCCTCGAATCTTTTGATGCCCTGATAGAGACCATTCACTCAAGTATCAAAGCCAACACCACTGCCAAATCAGCACTCGAGATCGCACTCTACGACCTCAAAGCCAAGGCACTTCAAGTACCTCTATACAAGATGCTTGGAGGCACACAACGCCGCTTCCACACCGACATCACGATCTCACTCAATAGTACAGAAGCGATGATACGTGATGCCCTTGAAGCAGTATCACGAGGCTATGATACCCTCAAGATCAAAATTGGAGAGAGTGTAGAGAAAGATGTCGAACGCATCCAAGAAATCCATGCGGCACTGCCTGCAGATATCACCCTGCGGCTTGATGCCAATCAGGGCTGGAGCCCAGAAGAGACCGTCAGGCTCCTGCAAAAGCTTGAGCATGCCGGTATCGTCGCAGAGTTTATAGAGCAGCCCGTCCCTGCTGAGGATATCGAAGGGCTTGCCTATATCAAGGAGCGTGTAGTAACACCGCTGCTTGCCGATGAGTCTGTCTTTGGCTACCGTGACGCACAAAGGCTGCTGGAGATGCAGGCAGTTGACTATATCAATATCAAGCTTGCCAAAACCGGCGGCATTAGCCGTGCACTCCAGCTTGCCGATCTCTGCAGGAGCTATGATACCGGGTGTATGATCGGCTGTATGCTCGAAGGTCCCATCGCCGTTGCAGCAGGTCTGCATCTCGCTTCAGCCAAAGCTGATACGATCCGCATGATAGACCTCGATGCGGTCAGTCTCCTCACTTCACAGCCGCTGCCGTGTACCATCAGATATGAAGAAAAAAACATTACTCTTTCAGATGCAAGCGGTCTTGGTATCTCCTTGTGATACAATCCGTTTAAAAAAGAGATTAAAAACAGATGGAGACACTTTTTGTATATGGTACGCTGATGCCGGGATGTCCCAACGGACATGTTCTGGAGAATATCATCGGCAAATTCGTTCCCGCTACAGTCAAAGGCGACTTGATAGGTGCAGGATGGTCCGCATCGATGGGCTACCCCGGCATCAAGCTCAATCCCCAAGGCGATACCGTACACGGCTATCTCTTCTCCTCACACAACCTTGAGGAGCACTGGGAGTTTCTCGATGCTTTCGAGGGTGAAGAGTTTGTCCGTACACCTGTGACAGTCGAACGGTATGACGAGCTTGAGATCGATACCTATATCTATGTACTCAAAGAGGAGAAAGAGCATCTTGAAGAAGAGTGTTGAAATCATGAAAAGATACACCAACCGTTAACTAATCTTCTCTACAATGAGACAAACTATTTCATCACAACTATCGGATAGCCATCATGTACAAAAAAACCGTTCTTATCGCTTCACTCTTTTTGCTATTCTCCCCACTTCATGCAGACTACACACTCAAAGTGGATCAGCGCCATAAAAGCAAAATCGACCATATGCCCAAAGCGATAGTGTCAGATATGAAAACGATCCCTCAGGATCCCGGATACTACGCCAAACAGATCAAACCTTTCCCCAAAAAAGAACAAGCAGAGATGGATGCCGCTTTCAATGAGAAGTATTTCAAACCTTGGGAGCTTACGCGCATTGATATACCGCAGACGGATTTTGGCTGGGAGATACGCTTCATCACCAAAAAGTCGATATACCGTGCAAACGGTGCTGTCATCCCTCCCTCTGTATACAAACGGTGGATCGACAATGCGCAATATGACAAGATAGATACCAAGCGATACAAGGCAATCACTGTCAAACATACCGATGTCAAAGCCCTGCCTACCTCACAGGCATTCTACAGAGATCCTAAAAAGACAGGTGAAGGTTTCCCCTTTGATTACAATCAGAACTCTTCACTGCATATCAATGTCCCACTCTACATCTCCCACTTCTCCAGAGACAAACGCTGGGCATTGGTACGTGCATCCTACTCCTTTGGCTGGGTGAAGACATCCGATCTGGCACTGGTTGACAAAGCGTTTGTAAAAGCGTTCAAAAACGATACCTATGCCATGGTCATCAAGGACAATCTCAGGCTCTACGATGAACACAACCGATCGGTCAGTATCGTAAAACTCGGTGCACTCTTCCCGATCGATCCAAAAGATAAAAAGAGCTACCTTGCTGCCAAGCGAGACAACAAGGGGTATGCCCATATCGAGAAGGTATACCCCGAAAATCCCAATGTTATCGCCAAAAAACCACTCCCTTTTACGCCCAAAAATGTCGCGATACTTGCACGGGAGTTTTACGGTGAGCCCTACGGTTGGGGCGGTGGCTACGAGTGCCGGGACTGTTCTGCTACAACACGTGATTTTCTCGGGGTCTTTGGTATCTTTCTGCGACGTAACTCATCCAAACAGGCACTGGACGGCAAACAGATCAAGATCAAAAACTGGCCCAAATGGTATAAAAAACGCTTCATCAACGAAAATGCCAAACCATTCAGGTCACTACTCTATGTCCCTGGGCATATCGTCCTCTATCTTGGTCAATACAAGGGTGAACCGGTGATCATGCATACCTACTGGGGTATACGCAAGAAAGACGGTACCAAACTGGTCACAGGACGCACCATCATCTCCACGACTGAACCAGGGAAAGAGCGCAAAGATGTTAAAGAGCGTGCAAAGCTTATCAATACACTCAGAACGATTGTAAATTTCGACTGATTGGGGTACAATAACGGTATGAAAAACGAACGATTTGAAGATAGACGATCCCAACCCGAAAACCGAGGCAGAAAGAGAGAGAAGGTCAAACTCTTTACGACCACTGTCACAGCAG
>WFYB01000020.1 GCA_015490315.1 Sulfurovum sp.
TAATTCCTAATTCCTAATTCCTAATTCCTAATTCCTAATTCCTAATTCCTAATTCCTAATTCCTAATTCCTAATTCCTAATTCCTAATTCAAGCTGATCTCTTCGTAGAGAATCTCCTCGATATCGAACTTCTTCTTGCCTCCGGGCAGTGTCACTTCCACTTCATCGCCCTCCTCTTTACCTATCAAGGCACGTGCCATCGGTGACTGAAAGGAGATCAGACCGTTCTCAGGCTGGGCTTCCATACTTCCTACGATAGTATACTTGACCTCTTCACCGCTTGTCTGGTCACTGAGTATCACCGTCGAGCCGAAACTCACTCTCTCATGTGCCAGTGTAGAGGGATCAACAACCTGTGCACGTCCTACAATGTCAGTCAGTTCGGCAATACGTGCCTCCATCAGCCCCTGCTTCTCTTTTGCAGCATGATATTCAGCATTCTCTTTGAGATCACCCAGCTCTCTGGCTTCATCGATCACCTTGGCGATCTTGCCGCGTTCGTGGGTCTTGAGCTGTTCAAGCTCCTCTGAAAGTCTATTGAATGTCTCTTCTAACATCGGCTCTTTTTGCACGACTGATCCTTTACGCGTTTATAGTGATTGTATTATAGCAAAAGATTGAAGAGTTAGGTTATAATAGCGGGAAAAATCAAGAGAATGGAACGATGAAAGAGATACTGATTACCAATGATGACGGCTTTGACTCCAAGGGGCTTTTGGCACTTCGCAATGCACTTGAGCCGTTGGGAAATGTCACGGTTGTAGCACCGACTACCGAAAAATCTGCTTGTGGACACTCGCTGACACTCACACGTCCGCTACACTTTGTACAGCTTGAGGAGCGTTTCTACAAACTCGACGACGGTACCCCCTCAGACTGCATCTTCCTTTCGCTCAACAAGCTTTTCAAAGAGCGCAAACCTGATATCGTCGTATCAGGGATCAATATCGGCTCCAATATGGGGGAGGATATCACCTACTCCGGTACGGCATCGGCTGCGATGGAGGCTGTCCTGCAGGGTATCCCGGGTATCGCCATCTCTCAGGTCTATGCCGAAGCGGGCAAAAGCATAGATACCTTCGGATACAAGCTTGCACAGCAAACCATCTTTGAGATCGTTGAGAAGGTATTCAAAGGGGACTTCCCACTCCCTCCCCGTAAATTTCTCAACATCAATATCCCGCCCATCGCGCCCGACCAATGCAAAGGACTCAAGGTGACCCGTGCCGGTAACCGTCTCTACGCACACAATGCCCAAGTACACATCAACCCCAGAGGCAAAGAGTACTACTGGATAGGACTTCCTGAACTGGGCTGGATGGATACACCTGGTCACACAACCGATTTCGAGGCGATCAACGACGGCTATATCTCCATCACACCTGTAGAACTCGATATGACGGCACATAATGAGATAGCATCACTGCAAGCGTGGATAGAGCGATGAGATTTGAGCGCTGCCGTATGCTCTTTGGCGAAGAGGGCTTTGAGAAGCTTCAAAAGGCAAAGATCCTCATCCTCGGTGTAGGCGGTGTAGGCTCCTATGCACTCGACTGCCTCTACCGATCCGGGGTCAAAGATATCACCATTCTTGACTGTGACTGCTATGATGAGAGCAACCGTAACCGCCAGATAGGCTCTGACGCTGTGGGAGAGAGCAAAGTAGAGACACTCCTCTCACTCTATCCAGGTATCTATGGGGTTGAGACACGTATGGATATGGCATGGGTGGCATCGTTTGACTTTGAGCCCTATGACGTCATCATAGATGCTGCCGATACCACCCGTGTCAAGATCGAGGTCGCCAAAAAATGCTACAAAAAACTGATCATGGCGATGGGCTCGGCAAAACGCTATGATACATCCAAGATAGAAGTAGCAAGTATCTGGAAGACGCACGGCAATGCTCTCGCACGCAAGGTCCGTAACGAACTCAAAAAAGCGAAGTTTGACAGAAATTTTACAGTGATATTTTCCCCGGAAGAGGATAGATGCAAGGAGAAAGGCTCCTGTGTCGCAGTGACCGGTGCCTTTGGACTGACCGCCTGCTCAGAGGCGATCAAACGGATACTCGATCAGAATTAAACCTC
Organism: Sulfurovum sp.; assembly: GCA_015490315.1. Taxonomy (GTDB): domain Bacteria; phylum Campylobacterota; class Campylobacteria; order Campylobacterales; family Sulfurovaceae; genus Sulfurovum. Next base: position 2,091 of record WFYB01000020.1, read on the forward strand.
TACGCTGCCGCAGTATCCGCATTTTTTGGCTTCGATAGGAATCTCCATCGCACACTCGCCACATTTTTTGGTCGTCGGTGCCGCTTCAACTTCCGGCTCTTTCATTTTGTTATATGCCTTGATGAACATAAATACCACAAAGCCAAGGATCACAAATGAGATCACATCGTTGATAAAGATACCGTACTTTATCGCCGGTGCACCCGCTTTTTCGACCGCTTCAAGAGAAGCATACTCTTTGCCGTCAAGCGGAATAAACAGCTGAGAAAAATCGACATTGCCAAGCAGCTTTCCTACCGGGGGCATGATCACATTGTTGACCAGCGACTTAACAACCGTTGCAAAAGCGGCACCAAAAATGAAACCGACCGCCATATCTACCATATTTCCCTTGATGAGAAACTTTTTGAACTCTTCTAACATTCTTTTTCCTTTATATGTTGAGATAAAGAATTATAATAGAAGAAAATATAAACAAGGCTTAAAGGAAAATTAAAGTAGCAGCGACAAAGCGCTGCCTTAGAGGATATCAGGAGAGTTTTCTGTTGCGTGCTGCAAGGAGTGTCAGCACCAAAAGACTCGCAACTGCCACATAGACCCATGTAGGGATCGGTACCGGATCACCTGCCGCGTAGGAGTGGAGTCCGGAGAGATAGTAGTTGACCCCAAAATAGGTCATCAGTACCGAGAAGTATGCCCATGTCGAAGCAACATTGAAAACAAAGTTCGACTTGAGCTTCGGAATGAAGCGCAAGTGCAGCACAGTCGCGTAGATCAAGATCGTCACGGCTGCCCAGGTCTCTTTGGAGTCCCAGCCCCAGTAGCGTCCCCAGCTCTCGTTTGCCCAGACACCGCCGAGGAAGTTACCGATCGTCAAGAGATAGAGCCCGACGATGAGTGACATCTCCGCAAGGTTGGTCAACTCTTTGATCGAGCGGTCGATATTGGGATGTCCGTTCTTTCCTCTGAGGATATAGAGAATCAGTACCAGGAAAGAGAGGATCGATCCCAGACCGAAGAAGCCGTCTCCTGAGATGATCGTCGCCACATGGATCATCAGCCAGTAGGATTTGAGGACAGGCACCAGGTTGGTGATCTGCGGGTTGATGAAGCTCATATGCGCTACGAGCATCGTGATCCCCGTGAGTATCATCGCACCTGCCAGAGCAAAGGGTGAGCGACGCGCAAATACAAGCCCTGCAAGCGCAGTTGCCGCAGCAATAAAGACGATCGATTCATAGGCATTGGACCAGGGGGCATGTCCTGCAATATACCAGCGGATACCCATACCAATGATATGTGCCATAAAACCAAGAGCAAAGAGTGTCAGCATAATACGCATAATCCACTTCATGGGGAAGCTCGGCTTAAGTACATGGATAAATGCAAATATCAGCATCAAAAGCCCCAACGTCAGATAGTATGGGAAAAGCTTGCTAAAGAGTCCCAGCTTGTTATACCAGATCTCCCATTTGATATGACTCTCGCTCGGTTTGACCGCAGCACCGTATTTGTCCTGGAACTTCTGTATCCCTTTGAGTGCGAGATCCGCATTCGCCCAGTTGCCTGTTTTCAGTCCCTGAGAGACCATCTGGAAATAGGCGGCGATGCTCATCTTGACCTCTTCTGCCTGTTTGGGCTCGAAGTTTTTGATCGCATCCATCGGTGCGTACCACTTGTTGTTTGGGTCTCCCGCTTTGGGGTAGATACGCAGGATCGAACCCTGGTAGGTCATATAGGCAACATTGACACGTTCGTCTATCTTGATCAGCTCTTTGTCATATTTGCTCTGCTCCAGCGGTTTTTTGCGTGTCGCTTTGGTCACAGCATCAAAGATCTTGTAGCTGCCGTCACCTTTGTTGAAAAAGTCTGTGAATGCAGCGAATTTCGCATCTTTGGGGAGTCCGAGGTCTTTGGCAATCTTGGGATGTCCTATCTTGATCATCTTGACATTTTGATAGAGCTCCGGCTGTACCACCATACCCAAAAACACCTGCATGGGCTCCAGCCCAAAAACGGAAGATTTGCCGGTGATCTTGGCGACAACATCGTGTGCTACAGTATCAACCGGCTTCATACGCCCTTTCTGATCCTGCACGGCAAGTTCACCAAATCGAATCGCATGTGCCTTGTCATAGGCACTCATCATCTTCAACTGCTCGGCAGTCGGCTGCGGTGACGCAGCCTGTGCATGCTGCGGTGCAAAAGCCATAAGTGTGACAAAGGCTGCCGCAATAGCACCCTCCTGAAGCTTTCTTGCTCCCCGAAGAAGTTTTTGGAAACGGCTGTTTGGATGGAAGAGACTCCAAATCATCCCGATTGCAAGAAGGATATATCCAAGATAGGTGATCTTGGTACCCGGATCATGGTTTACCGAGAGGATCGTTCCTTTCTCATCCCTGTCATATGAGGATTGAAAGAGACGGTAGTTGCGATGGTCAAGGATATGGTTCATATAGATATGATAAGGCATCGTGAGGTTCTGCTCTTTGTCGATGAGCACCACCTTGCTCGAGTAGGATGCCGGTGTCATGGAGCCGGGGTAGCGGGCAAGTTCAAAGTCATTGAGTTTGATTGCAAAAGGAAGTTCGATCACTTTGGCACCCAAACGCATATCAATTGAGACGCCGTCCAAATCAAGATGCTTGAGTTCTCCCACAATACCCTTTCTTGGCTTTAGCGTCACTACTTTGCTTTTGTCGCCGACAGAAACTTTCATCTGTACAAACTCAGGTTTTCCTGCTTTTGTCTTGAGACTGTGTGAGACAGTCTTGAGTTTCGCTTTGGGCTGTACATCTTTGAGTACAACCGCATTGCTGCCGAAACGATAGAGAGTACGGCGTTTGAGGTCATTGATACCTGCACTGAGCTCACCCATCTGACGTGTATCCATACTCAATGTCTTGATAATAAACGGGAACTTGACTTTCAAATGATCTTTGTCTCCGTAAATCGCAAAAGTAGGTCTGTCTGTCGGCAGTTTATCGACATTGTATGCGATATAAAAGGCACCCATATCTTCAATCTCACCAGGCTTAAGGTAATGCATCTCACCCTTCCCGCCTGCAGAGATCTTCAACTCTAAAACAGTATCTCCGTTAGGATCAGGTACCACTTCAGTATCAGCAGTAGGCAGATATTTTAGTAGATCAATCTTGACTTTTTTATCACCCATATCAAGGGTCTCAGAGAGATGGTTGGGAGTCATCGTAGAGAAATAAACCTCTTTTTCAAGCGCTGCCTTTTTTGCTTTGTCGGCAGCGACAACTTCAAGTATCTTCGCATCAGATACCATGGTATTGGCTGTCTGTCCCTCACGAATATGCATAATCCCTTCATAGCCGACGTACCGTGTTGTCAATGCACCGATAGCGATGATCACAAAGGAGAAGTGAAAAAGAAAAACAGGAAATTTCGTTTTGTAGGTTTTGTAACGCAGAATATTGTAGATCAGGATAAGAATAAAGTAGAGCAGAAAAAACTCAAACCATTTACTCTTGTAGATCAATGCGCGTGCTGTCTGTGTACCGTAATCATTCTCTATGAATGTCGCTGTCCCTATCAATGCACCAAAAAGGAACATCATAAGTACTGCCATTTTCATGGAGAATATCTTCGAAAATATTTTGTCTACCATCGTCTAAGACCCCTCATAACCGCAAAAATCGGTGTAATATGGGGATTATAGCCGATCTTTGCTAACGGATTGTTAATTAAGAGTTATAAACTCTTATTCGATTTTTTCATTGTAACGATGTTACGAGAATTTACTTCAACTCTCCCCAGCTCTCACCGATACTGACCGAACACTCCAGAGGTACTTCCAGGGGCATGATATGTGCCATCGTATAGGCAAAACGATCCGCGATCGCTTCGACCAGATCCTCTCTGATCTCAAAGATCAGCTCATCGTGGATCTGCAGCAGCATGTGTGCGCTCAGCCGCTCCTCTTGTATCATGCTGTCGATATCGAGCATGGAGAGTTTGATCAGGTCAGCCGCAGAGCCCTGGAAGACCGTGTTGACTGACTCACGCATGAAGGCGGCTTTCATCATCTGGTTGGCATTTTCGTAGTCAAAGATACGCCGCCTGCCCAGGATCGTCTCTACATAACCGTCGATCTTCACGCGCTCCTGTATCCCCTCCAAAAAGTGCTTGACGGTAGGAAACGCCGCGAAATAGTCGGTAATGATCTGCTTTGCCTCTGCCTGTGAAATACCAAGCTCTTGAGAGAGCTTGCGCGGTCCCATACCGTAGAGCAGTCCGAAGTTGATCGATTTGGCGAAATTACGTTTGGCGGCTGCCTCCTCTTCACCAAAGAGCTTGATCGCCGTAGCCAGGTGGATATCGAGTCCTTTTTCAAATGCCTCTCTAAGCGCCTTGTCTCCCGAAAAATGCGCCAGCAGCCGCAATTCGATCTGTGAGTAATCGATACTCACCAGTTTGTATCCCTCACGGGCGATAAAGGCTTCTCTGACTGAGCGCCCAAGCTCGGAACGTACCGGGATATTTTGGAGGTTTGGATCGCGTGAGCTGAGCCTGCCTGTGGCTGTACCTGTCTGAATAAAAGAGGTGAAGATCCGGTGATCCTTGTCCTCAAGTGCCAATTTGAGCAGCGGTTTGACATAGGTAGAGAGCATCTTCTGATACTCACGGTATGCCAAAATTTTTTCGATGATCGGGTGCTCGCCTTTGAGGGAGAGCAAGACCGCTTCGTTGGTACTGTAGCCTGTCTTTGTCTTTTTGCCCCCTTGGAGTCCAAGCTGTTGAAAGAGGACAGTACCCAGTTGTTGTGTGGACTTAATATTGAACTCCGTACCGGCATCCTCATAGATCGCTTCGGTAAGTGATGCGAGTTCACTGCTGAGCGTTTTCTCCAGCTGGCGTAGCTTCTCTACAGAGACCTTGATTCCCAGCTTCTCCATGCGGATGAGGACATTGATAAAGGGATACTCCACATTTTTTGCCTCATCAAGCAGATGCGTCACTGAAGCCAGCTCCATCTTCTTCTTGATCGCACCGTAAAGCATATAGGTCATCCAGGCATCCTCTGCCGCGTAGAAGGTAGCCTCTTCGATCGCTACCGAAGAGAAATCCTCTCCCTTCTTAACCATATCTTTGAAGGGCTTCATCTCATAGTCGAAAAACTTCTTTGCCAAAGCATCCAGTCCTACTTTGCTACCCGGATCACTTAACCATGCCATGATCATCGTATCGGCATAGGGGATCTGCTCTGTGATACCATGACTATAGAGCAGTCCCAGATCGAACTTGAGGTTCTGTCCGACGATCTTGTGTTCCATCAAGCGCGCTATCGCTGCCAAGGCATCCTCTTTGCTCACCTGATCCCCGACACCGAGATAGCTATGCGCTACAGGTACATAGTAGGCTTTGTCCACTCCCGTACAGAAGCTGAAGCCGACCATATCGGCACATTTGGTATCGAGTCCCGTCGTCTCTGTATCAAAAGCGATCACACTGTCCGGCTCAAGCGCATCGATCACCCCATCAAGCTTCTCTTTGCTGTCGAGGGTGATCGCTTCAAAACCGATGGAGGGTTTTTTGGACTCCTTGACCTCTTCGATGATACAGTCAGGTATCTCGTCAGGGCTCTTGATCTGTGCCTTTTTGATCGCCTGTTTCATCTCCAGCTTCTCAAACTCGTCGATTAGACACGCCAGATAGTTCTTCTCTTCAAATACATATCCCTCCAGATCGAGGTCTTTGAAGACATCCTGACGCAGCCGTACCAGCTCACGTGACATAAATGCCTGCTCTTTGCTCTCAAGCAAGAGTTTTTGAATGCGCGGTGTACCGGCATTTTCGATATCGTCATAGATCGCTTCAAGGGTGTGGTATTTGTTGATCAGTTTTGCCGCACCCTTCTGCCCTATCCCTTTGACGCCCGGTACATTGTCCGCACTGTCTCCAACAATCGCCTGAAAATCGACAAAGTCACGCGGATGCACCTCAAACTTCTCCAAACACCCCTGCTCATCGATCACCTTCTTCTTGATCGCATCAAACAGCACGACCTGTCCGTCATCGATAAGCTGATAGAGATCCTTGTCATGGGAGACGATACGCACATGCATCCCCCGCTCCTTGCCCAGTCTTGCCACTGTTGCGATCACATCATCCGCTTCGTAGTTCTCACGGGCGAGATTGGGAAAGCCCATCTCGGTGATCCACTCTATCGCTACACCCAGCTGCTGCTTGAGGTCATCGGGCGGAGATTCACGGTTGGCTTTGTACTCCGGGTAGATCTCGTTTCGGAAGTTTCCCTGACCATCGAGCGCAAAGATAAGGTAGTCTGTGTTGTGATCCTTTCGCAGTGAATCGACAAAGTTGACAAAGCCGGTCAAAAGTCCTGTAGGAAAGCCCTCGGAGTTACGCAGAGGCGGCAGGGCATAGTAGGCACGGAAAAAGAAACCGAATGTATCGATGATGGTGAGTGTTTTCAAGGGCTGACCTTTTTGGTTTTTGTCTATTTTATCAAAAACTGCGTTAGAGCTCTGCCTGCAAGACTTCATGAATAAAATTTTTGCTTGATAATTTATCCCAATTACTGTATAGTAGTATAACTATAGTCTGTAGGGGGACTCAACCAATGAAACACACTGAACAGGGAATATCTTATTCCCCACGAGAAGCCAGGATCAAAAACAAAGAGGATTCATTTGCAAAACAGAAGGTCACCTTCGATGATACACCTCTCTTTTTCCCGGAAGGGTTTGAAAAAATATTTCTTGCAATCTATTTCATAACTCTACCCTATATCGCAGGGCTTCTTTTCCTTTTCTTTTATGTAGCGGATGGGAAAAAAGAGCTCTTCCTCGCACTCAACGATGACTCCTCTTTTTTTCTAACTTGGGCGATCGGATATGAGATCATTGCCGGACTGATCATTCTCTGGATCATCAAGCGTGCTATCTCATTCAGCTACGGCAACCATCAGCGAAATAAAAAGAAAGTATTTCGAAGACCTTAGCCTTTTTGACATTTTTAGCGTAGAATTGGGAATGGAGACAATTCATTCTGGAGGAGAATTACAATGGAAAATGGGAAAGAGAAGTCAATAGCAGGCGGTATAGATCCCCATCTTGAAGCTGTACAGAAACAATCAATAAACAGACGCAATCCGCTCAGAGTCACACAAGCTTCGAAGAGTCTTGGTAAGATACGTCCTGACCAACGTACCGAGGTTCCCAAAAGAGAAGGTGCCCTCGTCAAAAAAATCGAATTGAAAAACGCAGAAACTTTCTTTCCAAAAGGGTATGAAAAGATATTTTTAGCACTCTATATTCTCTTGCTGCCCTACTTTGCCGGGATTATATTTCTCTTTTTCTATGTTGCAGGAGGCAATGTGGAGCTTTTCTATTCCGTTTTTGACAAACAAAACCATATCCTAACTTGGTGTATAGGTTATGAGATATTGGCTGTAGTGACACTAATCTATCTTGTCAAAAATGCCGTGGTATCGAGCTTACGCCCCAAACGTGGTTTTACTGCAAGTACAGCCTTCCGTCACCCATAGCTCTCTCACTCAGAGAGCTTAAGCTCTTTGGCAAGATACTCCCCGGTATAAGAGCCTGTCTGCTTATACTCCGCAGCCAGTTTTTTTGGACTCCCCTCCGCAATGATCTCTCCGCCTTTATTGCCCCCTTCAGGTCCCATATCGATGATATAGTCCGCATTTTTGACCATATCAAGGTTGTGCTCTATCACCACTACTGAGTTACCCAGATCGACCAGATGATGCAGTACACCTGTGAGTCTGTCCACATCGGCAAAGTGCAGCCCTGTTGTGGGCTCATCGAGGATATAGAGCGTACGCCCCGTATCTTTACGGCTGAGCTCCTTGCTGAGTTTGATACGCTGTGCCTCACCACCTGAGAGTGTCGTGGCATTCTGTCCCAAAGTGATGTAGTCAAGCCCCACATCCTTGAGTGTCTTTAGCTTGGAAGCGATCGCAGGAATCGCCTTGAAAAACTCCAGCGCCTCCCCTACACTCATCGCCAGTACATCAGCGATCGATTTGCCTTTATAGAGCACTTCGAGTGTCTGGGCATTGTAGCGCGTACCGTGGCAGGCATCACACTCTACCAGTACATCAGGCAGGAAGTGCATCTCGATCTTGATCTGCCCATCTCCCTGACACTTCTCACAGCGGCCACCCTTGACATTGAACGAAAAGCGCCCTATCTTGTAACCGCGCAGCTCAGCCTCTTTGGTTTGGGCGAAGAGCTTGCGTATCTCATCCATGATCCCTGTGTAGGTTGCAGGGTTGGATCGTGGGGTACGTCCGATGGGACTCTGGTCAAGATAGATCACTTTGTCCAGCCGCTCCAATCCATTGATCTCGACACCATCGACCTTGTTGACCTTTTTGGCATGGTTGAGCAGTTCTCGTGCCACAGGCAGCAGGGTCTGGAGTATCAGTGAGCTTTTGCCGCTCCCGCTCACCCCTGTGACACAGACAAAGTTGTGCAGCGGTATCCTTGCATCGATATTTTGGATGTTATTGAGTGTAACGTTCTTGATCTCTATCCAGTGTTCCTGCTCTCTGTCATGGGGATAGCTGATCTCTTTTTTGCCGTTGAGGTACTGTGCAGTAAGGGTTTTCGCTTTGAGCAGCTTTTTCTGATCGCCGGCAAAGACCACCTCTCCACCGAACGCCCCCGCACCCGGACCGATGTCCACAATGTAGTCTGCCGCCATGATCGTCTCTTTGTCATGCTCGACAACGATGACGGAGTTACCCTTCTCTTTGAGAGAATTGAGTGTACGGATCAGCTTCATCGTATCACGCTCGTGCAGTCCGATACTTGGCTCATCGAGTACATACATCACCCCTGTCAGTCCCGAACCGATCTGCGAAGCGATACGGATACGCTGTGCCTCCCCTCCGGAGATGGTACGCGCATCACGGCTGAGTGTAATGTAGCCAAGTCCCACATCATAGAGAAAATAGAGACGCTCCTTGATCTCTTTGAGGATCGACTCCGCTATCTGCTGCTGCTGTTCGCTCAGGTGCGAAAAGTTCTTTCCATCGGCAAAATAGGCATAGCTCTCTTCGATAGGCATATCAATAATATCGGCAATATTGTGCCCCTCTATCTTCACTGCCAGTGAGCGCGGGCGCAGGCGGTGTCCCTGACACTTGTCACACACCTTTTCGGTCATATATTCGCTCATATCCTTTTCGTCTTTGAACATATCCTGAGCGAACTTCACGACACCCGGCCACTCGCGCTTGAGCTTATGGCGCTTCCATGTAAAGTCGATGATCGAACCGTTGCCGTACAAAATTGCCTTCTGCTCATGGCTCTCAAGCTCTCCGTAGGGTTTGTGAATGTCAATGCCATTCTGTTCACAAAAGGCGTTGAGGAACTTGGTGTAGTAGCTCTTGTTGAAACCGTACATGATCTTGACCGCACCCTTTTCGATGCTAAGATCGGGATCAATCACCCTCTTGAGATCGATCGCATAGCGGATACCCAGTCCGTCACAGGCGGGGCATGCTCCCTTGGGCGAGTTGAATGAGAAACTGACCGGCTCAAGCGGCTCAAAACTGATCTTGCAGTCAAAACAGGCAAGATGCTCCGAGTAGTGGTAGTCTTTGCGCTCCAAACCAAGCTCTTCATGGTTGAGCACTTCGATCTCCATCTCACCGTAACTCTCTTTGAGCGCCTTTTCAACATCCTGCCCAATACGATCGCGGCTCTCCTCTTTGACCACCACACGGTCAATGACCACTTTGA
>WFYB01000021.1 GCA_015490315.1 Sulfurovum sp.
ATCGCGAAATGATCGTGAAACAAAAAGTTTGGTATCAGTTGCATAAAACAGGGTTTTACGCCTCTTAGTACCATAAGAAACTTTTTCTTTAATATCAAGACAACTACAACACCGCATAACAACCGACAACGATATGTCAGGGCAATCACTATGCCTTGTCCTATATACAACAGATAAACACAGGAAATAAACAGTGGAAACAAACACAACAGAAACAAACAACATCAAATTTAGAGACTTCGATCTGAAACCGGAAATCCAGGCAGCTGTACAGGAAGCAGGATTCGTCGAGCCAAGTCCCGTCCAGAAAGAGGCGATCCCCCTGATCTTAGAGGGCAACGATGTGATCGCACAGGCACAGACAGGTACAGGAAAGACCGCAGCCTTTGGTCTGCCTATGATGAGCATGATGGAGGGCAACGGCGAGGTAGAAGGTCTCGTGATCGTCCCTACCCGTGAGCTTGCGATGCAGGTGAGTGACGAGCTCTTCCGTTTCGGTAAAAATGCCGGACTCAAGACGGCTACCGTCTATGGCGGTACACCCTACGGCAAACAGATCGACAGGATCAAACAGGCATCTATCGTCGTAGCGACTCCCGGTCGTCTGCAGGATCTGCTAAAGAGTGGCAAGATCAAGATCAACCCCAAGTTCGTCGTACTCGATGAAGCCGATGAGATGCTTGATATGGGCTTCCTTGATGAGATCAAAAACATCTTTACCTATCTGCCAAAAGAGCGTCAGACGCTGATGTTCTCCGCGACGATGCCGCCGGCTATCAGAAAGCTTGCCGAAGATATTCTCAAGGATCCAAAGAGAGTCTCTATCACCAAAAAAGAGAGTACCAATACGTCGATCCTGCAGTATTACTATGTGGTACCCGAATATGAGAAAGATGATGCACTCATCCGTCTGATCGACTACAAGAACCCTACCAAAAGTATCGTTTTCTGTAGAACGAAAAAGGATGTCGACAGACTCGCAAGCCACATGACCGCACAAGGCTTCAAGGTCTCATCTCTGCATGGTGACATGGAACAGAAACAGAGAGAAACGACCATCAAAGGCTTCAAAAAGCCTCACGGTATAGAGATGCTCATTGCTACAGATGTCGCAGCACGCGGACTCGATGTCAATGATGTCACACATGTCTTCAACTACGCGCTGCCGTTTGATTCAGAGTCCTATGTACACCGTATCGGACGTACGGGGCGCGGAGGAAAAACAGGCGAGGCGATCACACTGGTCAGCCCCAACGAACTTCGTACTATCAAACGTATCGAGAAGGATGTCGGGACGAAGATGATCAGCGATGTGATCCCTACCCGTATCGAAGTACAGAACAGCCGCGCCAATGAGCTGGTCAACAAGATCGCCAATACCAAGATCACTCCTGAGGCTATCGAACTGGTCAAGACACTGCAGCACGACCTCGACATCGTCACGATTGCCCATCTGCTTGCAAGCATGATCCAAAGTGACAATGCCGTCAAAGGTAAGGACAATATCGGTCTGGGACTCGAAGAGATCGAACTGCTTATCGAAAGAGCGATGCAAAACAGAGGCAACGACCGAGGTCGCGGCGGACCGAGAAGACGCAACGGCGGACGCGGCAACAGCCGTAACCGCAGCAGCTACGGCGGCAACCGCGGACGCGGACGTGACAGCAGAAACGGCGGACAGGGCAGTAAACACAAATAGCTTTGGAAATAAACCTTAAATAATATTTATTATCCTCTAAGAATTTTTATGCTATAATTCCTTATCAATTTTAAAAGGAGAATTTATGAAAATTCAAGGTTTACTTACACTCTCACTGATCGGAACTGCCCTGCTCTTTGCAGAGGCACCGCAAAACAGTGACCTAATCAGCAAAGCCCAAAAAGCCGGACTCAAAGCGATCCCACAAAACAAAAAAGAGCTCTACAATGTGATCGACCCCAAGGGGATGATCACAGACAAACGCGTGGAGCTGGGTAAAAAGCTCTACTTTGAGCCGAGACTCTCAAAAAGCGGCATCATCTCATGTAACACCTGTCACAACCTTGGATTGGGCGGTACGGATGGCGTACCTGCTGCGATCGGTCACAACTGGACCGCCAATCCCCACCACCTGAACTCTCCTACTGTATACAACGCTGTCTTTAACAGCAAGCAGTTCTGGGACGGACGCAGTCCCGATCTCGAAGACCAGGCAAAAGGGCCTATGCAAGCAGCTCCTGAGATGGCTTCACCAAGCACACTGGTCGTAGAGCGTGTACAATCTATGCCGGAATATGTCGCGGCATTCAAAGATGCCTATGATGAGAAGGTCAAAGTCGATTTTGATACGATCACCAAAACCATCGGAATATTCGAGCGCACGCTGGTTACGCCGTCACGCTTCGATGACTTCATGAGCGGACACAGCGATGCACTCACTGATGCTGAGAAAGAGGGGCTCAATACCTTCATCGATATGGGCTGTGCAAGCTGCCACAACGGTATCGGACTGGGCGGCGGTATGCAGCCCTTCCCACTGGTAGGCAAATACAAGTATGCCGATATCGGTGACTTCAAAGGTGACAAGAACGGTATGGTCAAGGTACCGACACTTCGTAACATCACCGAGACTGCTCCCTACTTCCACAACGGTGCTATCTGGAGTCTCAAAGAGGCAGTACAGGAGATGGGCAGAACACAGCTTGGCAAGGATATCTCAGATGCAGATGCCGCCAAGATCGTGACATTCCTCAAGACGCTTAAAGGCAAAAAGCCTGTGATCACTTACCCTCAACTGCCTGAGAGTACAGAGAATACACCTAAACCTGACAGCAAATAACCCCTGCCGGACAAGCCAGCTTGTTCGGTATCAATCCCTTTTCACCTCTTTTTTGTTATGATGCACTAAAAAAGGCATCTTTCACCATGAAAAACCACTATTTTTTCTCACAACCCCATCAGCCGTTCTTTCTGCTTGGCTTTCTCAATGCCATTGTCGCTATGGTTCTTTTCGCACTGGGCTACAAAGGCAGCCTCCCCATGGTCATCTCACCGCTGCTTTTTCATGCCTATAGCCTCATATTTTTGCTTTTCACCCCTGCCTTTCTGGCATTTTTGTTCACGACCTTTCCACGCTTCTCCTCTACCGCACCTATAGAGCGAAGAGACTATCTGTTGGTCTTCGGGCTCTTTGCGGCTGGCTCGCTGCTCTTCATGGCGGGGGCACTCTGGAGCAAAGTGCTACTATACCTTGCGATGGGAGGGCTCTTTGCCGGACATCTGTGGGCAGTGCTGATCCTCTGGCGTATCTACCACATCTCCCCTATGCCCGACAAGCATGACCAGCAGTGGATACTCACGGGGATGTCTGCCGGTCTCATCGCGCACGCACTTTTCATCCTCTCTTTTCTTTTTCCGCTGCTGCAGACCCTGGCGATACAAATAGCGATCTATCTCTATCTCTTTTTAGTTGCCTTCTCTGTCGCACAGAGGATGGTACCCTTCTTCTCCCACTGCATGATAGAGAAAAATATGCACTTTTTACGCAACATTTTTGTACTTCTGCTGCTGCATGTCATTCTCGAAACACTCCATGCACACTTGAGTTTCATCGCAGATGCGATACTCGTCTATCTCACAGCCAAAGAGATCTTCCGGTGGCAACTCCCTTTCCCCAATCCAAACCCCCTGCTCTGGATCCTCCATCTGGCACTATACTGGGTACCCGCCGCCTTTTTGTTTGCGGCGATGAGCAACCTCACCGCACTGATCAACGGTACCGAGTTTCTCTTTCTTGATCTGCATATTTTGGTACTGGGCTTTGTCTTTACGATCCTCATCGGATTTGGCACCCGTGTAACACTGGGGCACTCCGGCAACCGCATGGAAGCAACGATGTGGGAGAAAGTCCTTTTCAACTGGACACAGGTCGTTGTAGTGATGCGCCTGCTCACTTCGATGGCAGCGGCATGGGGCTGGGACTTTATGCTGCTTTTTGATCTCTCGGTGACTGTATGGATCGTGATGTTCGTTCTCTGGGGGATACGCTTCTTCTCTGTACTGATCTATGGGAAAAAGCTGCGATA